>PCYF01000060.1 GCA_002762915.1 Candidatus Woesearchaeota archaeon CG10_big_fil_rev_8_21_14_0_10_32_9 | reverse complement strand
TCTTGACCATATTTTTTCAAATCTGAAGACATAATTTTTTGAATAACCTCAGTCTGATTAAAAGAATCCTTAGTTAATTCTTTAAACATCTTTATCAAGTCATATTTCCAAGTATGCGAAACAATAAATTTAATTTCAGCAGACTTATCAACTTTAATAAGTCTCATTACATCAATAACATCTCCTCTTAAACCTTCTATGATTTCATCAAAATAATCAAGTTTTTCATTAATCTTAGATTCATCAAACTTTGGCCAAGATTCAGCCGAGATGAATGTTTTGTTACCTATATTCTCCCATAACTCTTCTGTAATATGCGGACAGATTGGAGAGAGCAATTTTAAAAATGATTCAAAATCTTTTTTAGATATCTCCTGTTCAAAAGAATCAAACAATTCTCTTATTTTTATTGTTGCAATATTATACTTGAACGATTCAATTAACTCACCAACTTGTTTTATCGTGTTGTGTAATTTACTTTGTGTCTTTTCAGAAGTTTTACCAAATTTAACAGTTTCTGTATAATCAAAAATTCTTTTAATAAATCTAGCACTTCCCTCTGTACCTTGATTGCTCCAATTAATATCCTTATCAGGACTAGCAACAGAAACTAAGAATAATCTTGCAGAATCTAAACCATATTTTTCAGAAATAACTTCAGGTAAAATCACATTACCTTTTGATTTAGACATCTTTTCTCCATCAGGGCCTTGCAACATTCCTTGATTAAATAAATTAATTGCAGGCTCATCAAAATTTAATAAACCAAGATCTCTCAAGAATTTTGTATAAAATCTAATGTAAATCAAATGCATACATGCGTGTTCTTTTCCACCAATGTACTGATCAATAGGACACCAGTAATCGGCTTTCTGTGGACTGAACGGTTGTTCACTGTTTTTCGGATCACTGTATCTCAAGTAGTACCAAGAAGAATTTACAAAAGTATCCATGGTGTCTGTTTCTCTTTTTGCTTTTCCACCGCATTTAGGACAACTTGTGTTCAAGAAGTTTTCATGTTCTCTTAGCGGATTTTCTGCGGATTCAAATTTAACATTATCAGGTAATCTAACTGGCAAATCTTTTTCTTTTACAGGAACTGCTCCACATTTTTCACAATAAACTATCGGAATAGGAGTTCCCCAGAATCTCTGTCTGCTAATTAACCAATCTCTCAATCTATAATTAACAGTTTGTTTTCCAAGATTCTTTTTTTCTAATTCTTTAACAATAACTTTTTTGGCTTCCTCATTATCAAGAGAATCAAATTTATCTGAATTAACTAAAACTCCCGGCTCAGTATATGCTGTTTCTTCTTCTACGTACGTGTTCAAGCCTGTAAGATTATATGGATGAGTCGTCTTTTTTCTAGCTTCATCTAAACTTAACCAAATTGATTCGTGTTGTTTTGATTCAGATGTATCTACTTTTGTTTGAATATCATCAACTAACTCTAGAAGTATTGGCTGGTTAATTTGATGTCTATATATTTTTTTATGATCAACGTACATATGGATATCTATTGGTCCGCCCAGTTTCCTAATTGCTTTGACTTTGTATCCTGTTTCTTCAAATACTTCTCTTTCAGCGGCTTTTTCAGGAGTCTCGTTTTTTTCTATGCCTCCGACAACTGGCGCAACCCAGTTAAATTCTTTCCATTTTAAATACAAAAATTTTTTGTCAGATTTTCTTTGTACAACTGCAGTAATACTTTCACGTTTTATTTCACCCTTATGAACTGTGCCAAATTTTTTCGCAATAACATATTTTATAGGAATTTTATACTTCTTCGCGAATTCAAAATCTCTTTGATCATGAGCAGGAACAGCCATAACCATGCCGCTTCCGTAGTCTGCTAAAACAAAATTACCCGCAAAAACTGGAATCTGCTCGCCGGTGATCGGATGTACTGCGTGGCTGCCGGTAAACACTCCCTGTTTTTCCATTTGATCAACATCTTCTTCTTTCACAGAATGCAAACTTTTAACGAAAGCTTCAACTTTTGTTTTATTTTCTTTAGTTGTCAATTCATTTAATCTAGGATGCTGAGCACTAATCACAAGGAACGTTACGCCCATTAAAGTATCAGGTCTAGTTGTGAAAACTTTCCAATCTTCTCCATTAATTTTAAAAACAATTTCAGCACCATAAGATTTATTGATCCAATTCTTTTGTAATTTTTTGATTAAATCAGGCCAGCCTTCTAACTTATCAATACCGTCGTATAATTCTTCAGCATAAGCAGTTGTCTTGAAAAACCACTGATCTAAGTTTTTTACTTCAACTTCAGTATCTTCATGACGCCAACACTTTCCATTGTGAACTTGTTCATTTGCTAAAACAGTATTACACTTAGCACACCAATTTACTGGAGATGTTTTTTTATATGCTAAACCTTTTTCAAACATCTTTAAAAAAATCCACTGATCCCACTTGTAATAATCTTCCTTGTGAGTCTCAACCATTCTATCCCAATCATAACTTATTCCCAACCCTTTCATTTGCTTAATATAATTCTTAATAGCATCTTCAGTAAATTTTTTTGGATGAGCCTTTGCCTTGATTGCTGCATTTTCTGCAGGTAATCCAAAGGAATCAAAGCCCATAGGATGTAAAACATTAAAACCATTCATCCTCTTATATCTTGCAAAAATATCTCCAATAGTGTAATTCAAAGCGTGACCCATATGCAACCCAGAACTACTAGGATAAGGAAACATCTCAAGAACATAGAACTTCTTTTTAGCGTTTTTCTCTACTTTGAAGATTTTTGAATCTTCCCAACGCTTTTGCCACTTTTCTGCAATCTCTTTCTGAGTCAATCTAGCCATAAAACACTAGTTATAGGTGCTCATTTAAATAAATTATGGGGAGAAAACAAGAAAAAAAGAAAAAATTCAATTATGATATTTTGATTTAAGTATTGCTTTTATCACTTTTGTTGTTTCAAAAGTTTGTCCTGGCGCATTGGAAATTCCGGTATATGTATCAAAAAATAATCTTCCGGAATAAATTTCATCTCCTGCCCTGTTTTTCCAAATTGTTAATTTGATGTCTGAGTCAGGATCTATTCTAAATCTTTTATGTTGTTCAAACCATTCAGTTAAACCCTGTTCAAGATCTTTATCTAAGCTTCCTTTTGATTTATAATTATTAGTTTCACCAAAAAAATGATGATTTGTTTTATCTAATGGATTATTCCAATTAGGGCCTGTAAATCCTGCTGTTTGATCTGTTGCGATTATATCTTGAATATACTTATCAGAATAATCTGTATTTGTCGTTTGTAAATCTTGTATTAACTGTGAAAATTTGTATGGTTTAAATTCAACAAGATGTAATCCTTCTGTCATTCTTGTCCAAAGACCTGTTCTTGGTTTTTTTGAATAATCTGTTTTATTTGATATAATTGTTGAATTTGTTTGAAAATCAAGTCCTACAGAATCCTTTGCAGTATCTGTTCCTTCAAAACAAACGGTAATTCTGTCTGAACTTTTGCTAAATTCTTGATATCTTAAACCTGGACGTCCTATTTCTTGATAAGTGCGCGTTTTTAACTCATTTTCTCTTTGTTCTGCCAATTCTTTAGTATATGGTTGATCATTTAATTTTGTTTTTTTCATATAAAATCACTCTTTTACTACTGATGAGTGATTTATCATTTATATATTTTGCTGAAATTGTTTATGAGAATTATTTTTTTAATTTAACGATTGCCTGGCCAATTATTAAAACAATTAATGAAACTGGAAAAGAAACTAGTGCAGACTCAACACTAATTCCCATAAATACAAATGCCAATACAGAACTTAAAATACCTAGAGTTACGCTTGTTATGATTACTTTAGGATTCAATTTAATCCAGAAGGAAATTAAAGTGGAGGGAAATAAAGCAAAACCCACACCCACAATAGATGTAACCACATTAATTATGTTGCTAAATATTAATGCAACTAAAATTCCTGCAACACCAATTATTATAGTAGATATTTTTGTATTAGCTGTTAATCTCGATTTAGATAATTTTTTGAATCTTCCAAAAAAATCTTTAGATAAACTAGTAGATAAAACAAAAAGAAATGTATCTGCAGAAGACATGACTGCAGCGAATAATAAAACCAATCCTATTCCCAACAGATAACCTGAGAGTAATTTCTGAAATCCTACAACTAAAGCAGTAGTTGGAACGATATTGGGAAAGTTTGATTTTACAGACAATCCAATCAAAACAACTAAAATTCCAAGAAATAAGAATATGATTCCTGTTAGAATCAAAGAATTTCTAGCAACTTTCTCACTTTTTGCAGCATAAATTCTTTGCCAGAATTCTGCACCAAGGGTCATAATCATAAATCCATAAATAAGAAAGCCAATAATAGTTACGGGGCCTGCAGCAAACAAATTAAGATCAGAGGAAGGTATGGTTCTCGCATGTGAGAATATATTGAATGATAAAACAACAAGTAATAAAATTATGATATACTGAAATACGTCAGTTTTAACAACCGCTTCAAATCCTGCTGCAAAAATATAAATGATAATTACGGAACCAATTAAAAGTACAGATAACATATAAGGCATTGAGGTTAAAGTGGACAAGACTATTCCTCCTGCAATCAATTGAACTATTAAATATCCAAAATAAATAAAAAACATAATTATTGCAACCAATAATCCTACTTTTTGTCCAAACTTTTCGTAAAAATAATCTGAAAAAGTATAATGTTTATGCTTATCAGCAAATTTTTTTATTTTAGGCACAAGTGCTGCCAGTAAGAAACAGCCCAAGGTTGTACTAAGGAATGCCCATAATGTTGAAATTCCATAATTAAACACAAAGCTCATAGTTACAATAATGGCTGTGCCTCCAAATAAACTAGCCAACATCGTTCCAGTCAATGCAAAAGTTCCAAGTTTTCTATTTGCTAGCAAAAACCCTTCATCATCCTCCCCTTTTTTTGCACTAAAGCCTATGTATAAAACTAGAATAAAATACAACACAATTAATATTATGCTGAACGTATCTATCATGCTACGTCCTTAAGAGTCGGTGTTTAAATAAATTGCGGGGCTTTAGAATTATTTTGTTTCTTTAAGAATCCAAGACTCGTAATCCTCATTTGCTTCAACATTAAGTTTCATAATGCAGGGAGTCTCATAAGGATGAATTTTCTTAATCTCATTCTTTAATTTAATCCAATTTTCATTTTTTGTTTTTAACAAAGAAACAATCTCATCAGAAGTTTCAATGCTTCCTTTCCACCAATAAGAACTAGAAATAGGAAAAAAATTTGCACAAGCAATAAGTTTCTTCTCAAGCAAATGTGAAGCAATCTTTTTGGCTTCTTCAAGATTCTTATGAGTTACATAAACAATTATGAATGACATACTTAATAGAAGGTTTGAGAGTTTAAATAAATTATGGGGAAAAACTAAGTTTACTGAAGCTTATAGATAATTATTGTTAGTACGAGAAAGATTAATGTAAAAACTGCGAAGAAAATAAACTGTTGTTCAAAGGTAGGATAAATTTTGCTAATAAAACTTAAGCTTCCTACAAAAAGCGCAGATACTAATCCTGCACTTACAGAAAGCCAAAAACTCTTACGTGTTTCTTTATTTTCTTTAGAAGTTATTCTATTCATAAAGATAAAGAATCAACAAGAAATATTTAAAATTTCTTGAATTTGCCTGCGATTTCTGCTAGATCAACGTGGCCAAGGAATAATCCTCTGCAACAAATTCTGTCCAAACCAAGATCATCCATGACTTTCTTTCTGTCTTCAGTCTTAACTCTGTCCAAATATTTCTCCCAAAGGTGACCTACTGGTTTTCCGCAACTGAAACATCTTACTGGTATAATCATGTTATCAACTCATCTGTACGATTTTTGTCTCTTAGCTCTAGCTTGTCCGTGACTATTTGGTTTTGAAGATTCTTTTCTTCTAACATCAGCAACTAATAGTTGTCTGTCGTAATCAAGGAAAACTTGTTTAAGAGTATTATCGTGTTCTGCCAAAGCTTTAGCAAGAGCAAGTCTAACAGCATCAGCTTGACCTGTAACTCCTCCACCTCTAACTTTTATTCTAACATTAACACCTTTAGCTCTAGCACCTGCTAAAATCAAAGGTTCTTGAATTCTTAACTTAGCCATTTCAGGAGAATAAACATCAATTGAAATATTATTAATAGTAACAGTGCCTTTACCAGCTTTTAATGAAGCTCTAGCAATAGCTTGTTTTCTCTTTCCGCTTGTATTTATGGTTTTTTTATTAGTCATCTTTATTCAACCTTTGCACCTAATTGCTTACTTATTTCTTTAATTCTGATAAACTTTGCAGGAGAATTATTAACATTCATATCATCAAAAGTTAATAACTTTTCTTTTTTGAATTCTTCAGGAACTCCAACATAACACTTAACTCTTGCAAGAGCTTCTTTTCCTCTAGGATTCTTGTAAGGTAACATTCCTCTTACAACTCTCTTAACAAGTCTTTCAGGAGTTCTAGGAAAAAAAGGACCAATTAATGCAGGACCCATAATTCTTCTTCTATTATATTCAGTTAAAATTTCTTTAGGCTTACCAGTAATAACTGCTTGTTCAGCATTAACTATTCTGATTTCTTCACCAAGTAATGCTTTTTTAGCAGCTAAAGCTGACATTCTTCCTAAAATTAAATCTTTTGCATCTATTATCATCATTTCAATCATCCTATAATCTTTAAATTTTTACCCTCAGGGTTCTTCTTCATTAATTCACTAATAGTAAGAGCTTTACCCTTAGCATTAATTTTTTTCAAAGCATCATCTGAGAAACCATAAGCAGCAACATTCAACTTGTGATTTAAGTCGCCGGTTCCCAAAACTTTACCAGGTACAATGATAAAATCATCTTCCTTAGAGTATTTTGATAACTTGTAAACATTAACAATTCTTCTACTTCTAGTAGCTTTTTCAAGATCTTCAGCAACTCTCTTCCAAATATTTACTTTCTTATCTATAGAGAGCTTCTTCAAATCTGAAACTAAGCTTTTCAATTCTTCGTTTTTACGTGAAATTTTTGCCATTTTTCTTATCACTTTGTTTTGATTTTGATTCATGCGGGGGACGAGGTTCGAACTCGCGCACCCACTAAGGGACTAGCCCCTCAAGCTAGCGCATTTGACCAGGCTCTGCCACCCCCGCGTGAATGAGCGGGATTAAGACCTTATATGTCCTTAACCAATTTCTTGAACTCGTCAAGTTGCGCGTCGTATTGTTTAATACCTTCTTCAACTATTTCTTCAGGGGATAATTGACCCCATGATTCAATTGTGAAAATGAAATCAGTTTGATTTTCTGAATATTCAATTTTTACTATGTCTTCACAAATATCTTTGCAAGCATCAATTAATTCTGCTGTATCAATTTTGTCTGCATCAATTGTTCCTTTTGATTTTATTTGTGAAGGATATTTATTTATGAATTCAGCAAATTTAGCTGATTTATTATTAACAGTAATCTTTGGTTTGTAATAGTAACTTACAAGTCCTGTTGACCACTTTGCATGATCTCTACCGAAACCAAGATGAGCTGTAGCAACAAACTCTAATTCTTGATGATCAAGTAAAACAGTAATAGGAGTCTCTGGGTAAACAGGAACTATTTTTGAATCACTTGATTTTAATTCTGAAGCGTAAACAATTTTTGGACCAACTGTTTTTAGTGTAAGAGTTGCATGAGTCGCTGCTGATTCAGGAGCTCCTTTTTCAGGAACATTGTATGATTTAAGATCAGTCTTCAAAGCAAGTAAACCAAGTCTGTGTGCAATCATTTCATCGTATAATGAAGATGAATTTTGTCTGAACTCAACTGTTGAAATAGCCATTGTCGGAACGTGAGTCATGAATACTCTTCTTAACGTGTTAATATAAGCAGGAGTTGTACCACTAACATCAAAAGTTAGTTTTCCTTTCTTTTTCTTAACAAGTGTTAATTTCATCTTAAACTCTCCTTCCTCTTCTTCCACCTTTCTTTCTACATCCGCCGTGTGGTAAAGGTGTAACATCTTCAATTAATCCAATTCTTAATCCTCTTCTGGATAAAGCTCTAACTGCTGCTTGTGCACCAGGACCAGGATTAGTAGGACCATTGTGACCGCCAGGAGCTCTTATCTTTACATGAACTCCATCGATTCCTTTGTCCATTGCAAGTTCAGCTGCTTTTTTAGCAACAACCATTGCAGTAGTAGGACTACTTTCTAATCTATGAGATTTAACCATTTGACCACCAGATGCAAGAGCTAAAGTCTCAGATCCAGTTACATCAGTAATGTGAACTATAGTATTATTGTAAGATGCATAAATATTTGCAACTCCCCATCTTGTTTTTCTTTCGTCTTTCATCAGTTTTCACCTTCGACTGTTTCAGCAGGAACTGCTTTAGTTTCTTCTACAGTTGCTGCACCTTTTTTCTTAGGTGTAGGAGCATGCTCAGGAGTAATTCTTTCAGGATGATCAGCTTTAGCAAAAGTAGATCCTCCATAGAAATCAATACTCGATTCTTCAGATAATCTTACAAAGTATCCTGGCGCAGTTATCTTTTTACCTTTAATCATGATGTGTTTGTGTGTAATCATTTGTCTAGCTTGTTTCATTGTTCTAGCTAAACCTTTTTTGAAAACAATTGTTTGTAATCTTCTATCAAGAAGTTTTTCAAGATTTAAACCAAGAATCTCATCAAGAGTCTCAGTTTGTATTAAATTGTAAGCCTTTAATTTGTCAAGAAGTTGCTTTCTTTCTTTTTCAGCTTGATCTCCTTTTGAAGCAATAAGACCTTTAGCATTATCCTTGAATGTTTTTAATTTACTTCCAGCTTTCCATAGTTCCTTTTTATTAACAAGACCATAGTTTTGCATCAAAGGTTTTTCTGTTGCAAGTCTTTCCTTTTCCCAAGGGTGCATAGGTGTGCTATATTTGTTTGTGATTCTTTTAGGATCTCCCATTTTTAATTACCTTACTTTCTTATACTGGTCTTTTTCTTTACGCCAAGACCTTTACCTTTATTCTTTCTGAAGTTAGATTTGGTTCTTTGACCTCTAACAGGTAATCCCCATTGATGTCTAAGACCTTTGTATATCTTTAACTTCTTCATTCTCTTAAGATCGTTATCTTTTTCATAATCAAGATCTGCATTAAGTAAATGAGTATCAACGCCGGTTTCATAATCTTTTCTTCTATTTAATAACCAAACAGGAACATGATTGCTAGTAGGATTTTTAAGAGCTTCATCTATTTTTTCAACTTCAGCATCAGAAAGATCCCCTGCTTTTTTAATTTTAGAAACTCCCGCTATTGAAAGAGCCATATTTGCATACATAACATCTACGCCCTTAATCTTTTTCATAGCAACTAATATTTGCTTTTCTCCTTTAAGATCAGTACTTGCAATTCTTACAATGTGTCTAAATTCACTCATTTTTATCCTCGAACACTGAGTATATGGCGCCTAGAGAATGAGAAAAATCATCATTCGCCCTATGCGCTGTTAACTCGGACGTTAATCAAAGGAATAATTAATGATTTATAAATGTTTTTATGACTTACCTTTTTGGCCACTATGCTCTATTTGATGCATAACTACATCAGCGAGTGTTTTTAGAATTAAAAAGAAAGGCAGCGCTAATCCTCCGAGAAATAAACCAAAAATAATAATTAAGTGCATAGGAATTATCCTCGCGTAAGGAAAAGACATTAATTTAGATATTGATCTATTAGATTCTTTTTTTCTGCTAATTATAAAAGATATTAAATGATTAACAAAAAGAAAAATAATACTAATAGAAAAAAATAATATATTTGAAAACGTAAAAGAGTTTTTATCTGCAAAAAGATAACCTGCAGTAAATACACTCAAGAAAATAAAATATATTAAATGAAAAAAGCCATAATGGAAGATAAAAAACAACCCTGTGCCGATACCTCCAACGTTTTTCTTAGTACCATTAACAAACAGTTCTGTTTTTTCTTTAGAAAGAAAAATTTTGATTGCAGTAAAAAAACCAATAAATATGCTTTGAAACCAGTAAAGCCAAAGTACAATCATGATATTCCAAGATTCTATGACTGCAAACACTATTATTATCAAATTGGTTATAATGAGAGACCATAAAGAAAAATCGTGCTCTTTAAACAAAAACTCGTGATTAAGCTTATTAAACAACGTCATGATTCTTGAGAATGATATTTATATATAAATATTCTTGCAGAAATAATTGTAAAAATCATTCTATGCAGATTCCTAAAGCAGATCTGTAATTACTTCAACAGTATAATTTCTACCAATCTTTTCGCGTTTTACAACTTTTTTATACTCTAAATTAGTCATGATTGCAGAAACTTTAGACTTAGACCAAGACAAATCGTTCACAATGTTTTTTTGATTCATCTTATTGTTGTTCTTTTTTAATAATTCAAGAACTTTTTTCTCATCAGGACTTAATAATGATGAAGGAGAATAAATATCATAATCTTTCATTTTTGAGTTCTTATAATGCTTTTGAATCAGAATTCCTCCAATACCTCCTAGTAAAAATAAAACTAAACTTATAACTAAAACCGGCCACTCAGTCAATTCATTGCCAAATTCACTTGCCAAGTTTTCAGTCGACTCATGATTTGAATAACTTACATAATATCTTGATGGAAGAACAGGATCTTTTTGAAGCCATTTAACTATTATGTGTTCTCCGTCTGTGCTAATTCCGCTAGCCGAAGGAACAATAGAGGGTTCTAATGAATTATTTGATTTAATTACATACCCTATTGGTAATTTAACGTCGTAATCAAGAACTGATGGAACAACTGGAAAATTTAGAGTTCTAGAAAATGTATATACATCACTTCCCTCAAAATTTACTACATCTTTAATTGTGTACTCGATTTTGAACAAACAAGTTTGACAATTAAGTGGTAAATTTAGAACGTTAGTATCTATAGGAAATTTATTGTTATTTAATTTTAAATCAAAAGCATTTGCAGGAAGTGTAAACGTAAAAACTTTATCTGTGTTGTTAGAAATATTAATTATAAAAGATTCTTGAATTGAGTTATCTTCATTAATCAAATCTTCAAGATGAACACTATTAACAGTCATCGCAGAAACATTTCCGACAATAACTAAAGTAAAAATGATGCTCATAAAGAACAATATTCCTAATTGCGTTTTTTTCATAATAGTTAAAGAATAGTTCAGAACTATATAAAATTAATTATTTTTTTGATAAAAACTGATGACTTTTCGCATTATGGTTCTGAACCTTCAAACTAGCATATTGTAACAATAGAAGCGTTTTAAACGAAACATTCTAATCATTGTTCTCGTGGTTTACACAGATGTATTATATATAATCTTGATTATCAAATAGCATAAAAATACAAAAAAACACGTTACAAAGGAGGTAACCAAAATGGAAAAAACAACAAAAAAATTGACAAATGTCTTAGACTTTATTGGTAAGACGACCAAAGTTTTAGGAGTACTCTTTATAGTTGCAGTATTTGTAATTATATCAACTCAGAAAACACTTGCCGATGATGATCATGATTACGGCGGAAGCGAACATGAATCAAATAATTATGATGACGATTATGGATCGTATAGTAATCACGAATCAGATGATGATGGTTGGGATTTTAGTGATGATTTTAGATATGAACCTCAAGTATATGACCAAGTAATTCAAGAAGAAATTCCTGTACCTATAATAGTTGATCCAGTAAATGACACTAATTTAACTGTTAATCAAACAATAAATTTAGCTTTGTTTGATGATGACGATGGAGATGGAGTAATAAACAAAAATGATCTTTATCCAGGACAAAATGATGCACTGTATGTTGACTCAGATGGTGACGGGATTGTAGATTTCTACGATCAATATCCAGGATTAGATGATAAATACTTCGAGACAAACCAGTCAAATGTAACCGCTCAACAAGAAATTCAAATTCAACAAGAAGAAGGATTATTTCTAAAATTTTTGAAATTATTTGGGCTGGCATAAATGAATAAGAAAGGATAAGAATGAATGAGCCTGAATAAGTCTCAAAAGGACAAAAATTAAAAATATGGACGGCCATAAGCTGTAAGGAGGAACTAAAATGACAAAATACAAAATAATATACGACCAAAAATCTTGCATAGGTGCAGGAGAATGTGAAGCACTATCAAAAGAGTTGTGGAAAATGAACACAAAAGGAAAAGCTGAATTGAAAGGCGCGAAACTTAATGAAACAACTGGAAAATATGAACTAGAAATAGATGAAGCGGAAGCAAAAAAACAAAATCTAGTTGTAGGAAGTTGTCCTGTAGGTTGTATAAAGATAGAAAAAACAAATTAAGTTTGTTAAGGAATAAAAAAATAATATTTAAGAGAGGAAATACTATGAATACAATTGCAGAATTAATTAAAAGAGATCAGAATGTCCCGGAAGTAATAAAATTTAAGTTTAAACTTGAAAATAATTTAGAATACCTTCCAGGACAATACATAATGATTTCCTTTCCTGACAGTCCGGAACAAAAAAGAGCTTTTTCAATTATGGATTATTCAAGAGAGGAAAAAATTTTAGATCTCGGAATAAAAATTCATGGAGATTTTACAAAAAGATTATCTGAGTCAAAGATTGGAACAAAGCTAAATCTCTCAGGACCTTTTGGTAGATTTAGAATAAAAGATTCGCATAAAAAAAATGTGTTCATAGCTGGAGGAATAGGTATAACTCCTGTATTTAACATGATTAAATATGCTGATTTATCTTCAGAAAATAATTATCTTTTGTATTCTTCGAGAACCAAAAAAGATATGCCGTTTTTTGAAGAAGTTTCAGAACTTTCTGACAACAAAGTAAAAAAATGTCTATTTTTTACAAGAAGTCAAGAAGCAGAAGGAAAAAATGAACACATAACTTGCGAAAGTATAATTGGTGTGGATAATTCTTTGGCTCAAAACAAAGAAGAAGTCTTTTTCTATATTTGCGGACCTAACAAAATGATAGATGCATTAAGGACGCAGCTTTTAGAAAAAGGATATCTCGATGAGAACATAATTAGCGAGGAATTCTAAAATGATTGAGCTAAAAAAAGAATATGCTCTATTTGGAAATAAAATTGAAATTGTTATTTATATAGAGGATACTTTTTTAGGAGAAGATATATTAGAAGAACTGTATCTAGAAGCAAAAAGATTACAAAAAATATTCAATTTGTATGATTCAAAAAGCGAATTATCTAAATTAAACGAGCAAAGAGAAATAGAAGCATCGAATCATTTGATTCATGTATTAAAAAAGGCACTAGTATTTTCAGAGTATACTTCAGGAGAATATGATGTAGCTCAAGGAAAAAGAATACTTGCAAGAAAAAAAGGAGAAAAACTGCCGGAGACAAATTGTTCGTATAAAGATATAATAATAATTGGAAACAAAGTCAAATTAGAAAACAAAGATGTTCTTGTAGATTTAGGAAGTTTAGCAAAAGGATATATTACGGATGTTCTAGCTAACTCACTGAAAGAACGAGGAATAGAAGAAGGTTTCATAGATTCAAGAGGAGATATGATTGCTTTTGGAGAAAGAGGAGAACTAATAAATATACAGCACCCTCGGAAACAGGGGCAAATGTTGGCTGAATTCTATGTAAAGAATAAAGCCATAGCGACATCAGGAGATTACAATCAATACGATAAACACTACGAACAAAGCCACATAGTTGGAAAAAAACAAACAATTTCAGTAACAGTATTATGTGAAAAATTGGAAGATGCCGACGTTATTGCTACGTGTCTAATGCTTCTTAATAAAACTGAACAACAAGAGTTTTTAAAAAAGGTAGATTGTTCCGCAATAATAATAAATGAGGAAGAAGGAATACTTACAAAATCAATAACACATGATTTAGAAATAGCGGTGACATTATGAACAAAAAAATACTATACTCTGCGTTGCTAGGAATACCTTTTATGATTGCATTCATAATATTGTCAAATTCAATAAAAACTACAGAATACATTTGGCTTCAAACAAGAGTTTTTGGACTGATTGCTTTCTTTGCGTTGTTTCTTACTGTAGTAATAGGAGAACTGAGATTACTTTCAAAAATAAAAGCAAACTTTGTTTTATTCAAATATCACGTACCTATAGCAATATTTTCAACAGTAATAGTATTAATGCACTTTATATCTGCAGTTTTTGATAAGTTCAAATGGGGGAAAACATTAGCGTTTACACAATTTTTAGGATTTTCCTTTTCAGATAAATGGGTTGTGCTATTATCTCTAGGAACACTTGCTTTTTATTTCATGTTAATAGTAGGCATAACTTCCTCAAAAGGAATGATACAAAGAATAGGATACAAGAAATGGAAGCTAATACACTATTTTAGTTATGTGGCTTTTTTATTTGCATATATACATAGTATTAATTTGGGCACAGATATAAAGAGTGTAGAGGTAGGGTTTATACTAAAACCCATATTCATAATTATGTTTATATTTGTATTAGCATTGTTGATAACAAGAATATTGAATGCATACAAATTATTTTCAGATCAAATTGAAATAAATATTGCTGCAGTATTTTTTATACTTTTATTATTAGGAAGTGTGTTTATCATAAAGGCGTATGTGGAAGGAACAGAGAAACTAACGGAGCTATCAAATTCAGTTACAGCCACGAATACAGACATTAATTCAATTCAAATAGAAAATCAAAACTTGCTTGATCAAGGCTTGCTTTTGAATCAGCAAATAGGATTGTTGTTAACAAGCGCAACAAGGTGAAAAAAATGGAAGAACAACAAGAAGAACCAAAGAGTACTTTGAAAAAAACGATGCTGATCTTAGGGATAGTTTTACTCGTAGCTGGATACTTTTTAAGCACGGTATTAATAGTCCAAGATTTGGGTCAGAAACAAAAAGTTTTGGAACAAAAAGTTGATATTCTTTCTGCTAGAAAAGAAGAATTATTAACTATGAAACAAAACTTAACTATGTTAAGAGAAGAGTTGAAGACTACATTAAATCAACTTAATACACAAGGGCAACTTGATGCAATAAATGCTATGAAATTATCGGAACAACAGAAGCAAGAATTGCTTATACAACAACAACTTGCACAGGCACAAGCATCTCAGGCAGCAGCGCAAGCACAAGCTCAACAACAAGCAGCTAAAACAACAACTACTACAACCACCACTCCTAAACCTGCACCTGTTAGAGTAACTCGCGCATCATAGAATATTTTTTTCTTTTATTATTAATTTATTATATTGTTTCTAGAAAGTGTACTTAGGAGTAATATCTGTAGGTGCGTCCTTTAATCTTGCAATTATTTCTTTTATTCCAGGAGTTAAATCCCTATACATATCAACAAAGTCTTTAGCTTTTTCATAATCTCCTTCTGCTTGAATCAACAAAATCATTTCTGCAAGAGATGTAAAACATTGTTCTATTGGCTCATATCTTATGAAGAATTTTCTAGTTTTATTATTATATCTAAGACAATTCTGTTCCATCAAATAATTTAAAACAATTAAATTTGCTCCTGCATGAGCTTCATGAAATCCAAAACGAATAGATCTAAAAATTCCGCCCACAAAGGAAGTTATAATTTTCTTTACAAATTCTTCTGTGTAAACTTTTTTATTACGGAGATAAATGGCATTGAAAACTCCAAGTACGTCAGCTTTCGCTTCTTCTATTGTAGGATACAAATCTTTTAATGCAGTATTAACTGAAACTTTTTCGCCGTTCAAAGTAATAATTCCCGGTCCAATTCCATGAGAAATTTCGTGCAATAAAATGTGTGTAAAATAAGAATCAAAATCAGTGTGTTTCAAAGTTTCTTCATCAAATATTTCCTTAATAATAGGGGTCATACAATGTTCATATTTCGCTTTTGCAATATTTTTTAGAAGGACTTTTTTTGAACCTTTAAGTTCTTTTACCTTTTCATCATTAGGTAAATTAAATGCTGTGAAATGAATCCCTGCACGGTTATCTCCTGCAGAAAAAACTTCATCAATAACCACAATAGGTGAACTATTTCCTTTAGTGCTTGATTTATACTTAGGAGGTAAAGGAAGATTCTTATCTAATTCGTCCACTTTTTCTTCTAAAAATTTCAAATCCGAACTAGCTCTTTTATCTACAATTCCTATGACCGCTTCAAACGTTGCTTTTAATCCAAGTAACCCATCTAGATAAACTTCATATGGACCGAATAATGCTTCGATATTAGTTTCTTTTAAGTCAATCCAGGCAACATCACTATCAAAATAATTATTTGACAGTAAACTTTTAGAAATTTTTTCAAGATAATCTTTTAGACTAGAATTATCTGCAAAGGTAGATGCTTCAAGTAATAATTTTGCAATTATTTTCAATTCATCTTTGTATGCTTCTGAGTAAGGAATTGCAACCAGAACATTATTTTTTCTTCTAATTAAAGAGTAAGGGGTTGTGAAAGAATCTTTCTTTTTAGGATTCTTTTTGATAAATTCTTCAAACTCAACTATAGTCATATCTGCTGGATAAAAATTAGCACCCTTTAATTTTATTTGACCTTCAATAAATGGGCTGTGCGTAACAGTATCAAAAGGTGCACAATGAATCTCAAACATTTTTAATGAATCTTCCTTGTCTGTTCCTCTAAGAAGTTCTAATTCTTTTTTTAACTCGAGATTTTTCGGATGAACTTGATCTAGAAAAATTTCGTGAATGAGCTTGGCTGCATCCACGAGTTTGAATAAAAGCTTTTTCTCCTTAGCATTTAAACTTTTTAAGTCAGGCTTAATCTCAATTTCTTTAAATTTGCTAAGTTCTTTTTTAAGATCCATTTTTATAAATGGCCCTTCGCTTTCTCCATAAGTGGAAGAACTGCTGCAACCTCATCTTTATTCATTCTTCCTAATTTTGAAAATACCCATTCATTACTCTCTTGATTTCTATTTTCTCTAGAAAGTTGAAGTTTAGGCTGACCACTATTATATGAGAAAACTGCTACTCTAATTCTTGTCATCTCAAATTCTGCTGTTTCACCAAAAATTTCTTTATCTAAACTCTTGTCAAATGCCATTTTTTTATTCCTCCTAAAAAAGATAAGAACGAGACATCTTATTAAAAGTTTATTGATTTTCGATATAAACAAAACTGTTATTAATAAACGAACATTATTCATATTGCCAATGATGAGGTTATTCCCGGCTGACATGTGATGAAAACGAGTAACTGCTGAGGTATTTTATTTTAAAAGAGTGAGTTTATGGAAAAAATTGAAAAAACACACAAAAAAAGATACACCATAGTGTACACAAAAAATGAATGTATAGGTGCATTTGCGTGTGTTGCTGCAGAACCAGATACTTGGAAACAAGTAGAAGATCGAGATAAAGCAGATTTAATTGGCGGAATCTTAAAAATGGGCGACGAAGAAGAAGTATATGTAAAAGAAGTGGATGAACTAAATAACAACCTTGAAGCGGCGCAATCTTGTCCTGTAAACTGTATTCATATAATAGATAATCAAACAGGAAGAAAAATAATATAAACAGATAAAATAATAATCTTTAGTTTTAGTTATAATTATATTGTTATTAAAAAAAGAGGTGTGCGTATGAAGATAGTTTTTTTTGAAATGGAAGAAAGACAAATACAGTACTTTAATGAAAAAATAGTGGGGCACGATGTTGAATATCACACAGAATCCTTACAAGATGCAAAAGGAGACTCATTCTATGATGCAGATATACTTTGTGTATTTGTGTTTTCAAGAGTAACCAGCAAAGAAATTGCTAAATTTAAGAATTTAAAGTTTATTGCTACAATGAGCACAGGTTGTGATCACATAGATGTTGAAGAATGCGAGGAAAGAGGAATATCTGTTTGCAATGTTCCAGCATATGGAGATAATACGGTTGCTGAGCACGCATTTGGTCTGATTCTAAGTTTATCAAGACAAATTCACAAAGCTTATTTGAGAACAACAAAAAAAGAATTTGAATACGAAGGATTACTCGGATTTGACTTGAAAGGTAAAACTCTTGGAGTTCTAGGAACAGGAAGAATAGGCCAAAATTCTATAAAAATGGGGAATGGCTTCTCAATGAATGTAGTTGCTTACGATGTTTTTCAAAGACCTGAATTGCAAACACAATTAGGATTCAAATATGTTTCATTAGATGAATTATTGGTGCAATCAGATATAATAACAATACATGTCCCTCTATTAAAAGAAACAACACACATGATAAACAAAGAAACAATAGCGAAGATGAAAAGAGGAGTTTACATAATAAATACTGCTCGCGGACAAATAATAAACACAAGAGATTTGATACTCGGTTTAGAATCAGGATATATAGGTGGTGCAGGAATAGATGTACTTGAAGGAGAACTATTCTTGAAAAAAATATTAACGCCAAAAACATCAGAAGAAAAAGAATTAGTAAAAGAAGCCCATGAATTAATGAAACTTCCTAATGTAATAGTCACTCCACATCTTGCATTCTACAGCAAAGAAGGAGTACAAAGGATCATGGATGCAACTCTTGACAACATATTTGACTACATAGAAAACAGAGGGCTAAGAAATAAAGTTAAACTTTAAATTTTAGTCGTTCAAAAGGTTTATATACCTGGATTGAGTCACAAAATCATGGTAGGATTCAGCACAGTTTACTTCGGAAACACAATTCTAAGCTATTTAATCGCTTTAGGAGTAGTTGCAGGAAGTATAGTCGCTGGAAAAATACTTTACTGGTTAATATCTAATGTTGTGAAAGTATTTACGCAGAAAACAGAAACAAAACTTGACGATATTTTAATAGAAGCTTTACAGGGTCCGGCAATATTCTTTTTATTTTACGTAGGATTCAATTATGCATACAGATTATTATCTTTTCCAGAACATGTGATGACTATATTTGGAAACATTGCGTATATACTGTTAGCAATAAATGTGGCTTGGTTATTAATTAACATAGTTGACGCGATAATACAAGAGTACTTTGCAAAAATTGCTGCAAAAACCAAATCAGACATAGATGATCAATTAATGCCGATAGTAAGAACTCTTGTGAAAGTAATCATAGTAATAATTGCAATAATCTCAATTCTTGATAATATGGGTTTTGATATTGCAAGTTTATTGGCAGGACTTGGAATAGGAGGTTTAGCCTTTGCATTAGCTGCACAAGATACTCTAAAGAATTTGTTCGGGGGAATAACTATATTTGCTGATAAACCTTTCAAAGTAGGAGATAGAATAAAACTGGATGATTCTCGAGATGGATTTGTAAGAACAATAGGTGTAAGGAGTACAATTTTAGAAACTTTTGATGGAACACAAATAATAGTTCCGAACGCAAAGATTACGGATTCAATACTAGAAAATATTTCAAGAGAAAGTGCTAGAAGAGTAAAAGCTTCTGTTGGAGTTGAATACGGAACTTCCATGAAAAAAATGGAAGAGGCAATAAAAATAATAAAAGAAATAATAGTGAAGAACAAAGATACAGAGGATAGATCTTTTGTGACTTTTGACGGATTTGGAGACTTCTCTTTAAACATACAAATAATTTACTGGATTAAAAACAAAGATAATATTCTAATTGCAAAACACAATATAAACATGGAAATAAAGAAACAATTTGAAAAAGCAAAGATAAATATGGCTTTCCCAACAAGTACAGTTTACTTGAAAAAGGGGAAGTAAAAAACATTTTATTCAAATAAATATTCCTTCTGGAGCGATATTATCTTTATATATTTCTGAAGTTATGTAAATATCGTGAAGTTTAAGATTTGATCCAAATATTTGCTTTAATTCTAATATTTGTTTTCTGAACTCTTTTGAATCCTTGCACAGAAAACCTATGCCTGCATCCCAATTCTCGTTTCCTAAACATCTGTCTTCAAATATTACTTTTTCATGCTTTCTTAGATATTCTGATAGTTTTATTTCATCAATACTATCAAATTTAAATTGAGCAACATATATTTCTCCTAGTAAATCAAAATTTAAAGAAACCGAGTATCCTTCTATTATTCCTGCGTCCTCCATTGCTTTAAGTCTATATTTTATTGCGTTGGCACTCATACTCATTTTTTGCGAGAGTTCTGCATATTCTATTCTTGAATCTGTTGTCAGAAGATAAAGTATTTCTTTATCTATTTTGTCAAGTTTGCGTTCTTTGTATATTTTTGAAATTTTGATTTTTGTGTTTTTTAATCCTATTAGTTTATCGGGGTAATAGTTTAATTCAAGACTTGCGTACACAATACTGCTTTCAAAGAATTTTCCTGCTTGATTTTTTATCTGCTCAAGTAACTCTTTTAGATGCTTTTGGTCTTTAACAATTATATCTAGAATTATGTTCCATTTACCTACATTTGAACCTATGAATGTAATGAACTTATGTTCCATTAAATATTTCATAAATTCATTTTCTTCTTTAGGACTTATTCCTTTAAGCTGTAAAAAACAAGAATATCTTTCAAAACCAAGTTTTTCTAAGTTTAATAAAGTGTAGAAATGTCTTATTATAGTTTTTTTCAGTTTTTCAATTCTGTAGATTGTTACTTCTCTACTCAGTCCTACTTTTTTTGCCAATTGACTAGACGAGGTTCTAGAATTATTAAGAAGTTCCAACAATATCTTTTTGTCTTTTAAGTCAAGCATATTTACAATAATGCAAGATATATATAAAAATATTGCGATATTGTAAAAATACTACTCAAAAGATTTATTATGTTCGCCGTGTTACTACTATTAAGGAAAATAAGAGGTTTAACATGAACAACTTAAAACAAAAACTAAAATATCATTTATCTCTATTAATTCCATTTATTTCATTTAAGAGGATTGATGATGATGTATGGAAATACAAAGCTGATGGAAAAACTGAAACAAGTAAACTTACACAAATTGCAAAACCAATGTTTAACATGATTTACTCTGTTGGTTTGGCCGGAGCGCTAATTGTTTATGCTGGAGAATCAAATGTACATGAAGCCTTAAATGTTTTTGAATGGAATAAAATAGCTACTGAAAAAAAACAAGAGAGAATAAATTTTAAGCAAAACATAACAACTAAGTTATTTGATCAAATAGATACAAATAATGACAAACTAATAACTTTAGAGGAACTTAGTAAAGGAATAGATAAAGCTTATTTAAAACGTAAAGATAATAGATGCTATGATATTTATCAAACACTAAATGACGAATTTTTTCTAAAGGAAAATTATGTTAACAAAAGGTGGTCAAAATGAAATTAAAAGAATCATTTAATAAACGGCAGGCATATGTCTGTAGATATATTTCAAATAAATTTGAAGGATCAAAATTAGAAAATTTATTTTATGCGATGCAGCAGTTTGACAAAAAAAGTATGGCGCCATATTTTATTGCTTTCTTGATAAGCGGAATAGGTTTAGGGGGAAGTGTTTTGACTAATACAATGTCTGTAACTCCGCCAAATATGCATCGTGTAAAAGAAATAAATGAAACATTGACAAAACAGTGGCCTGTGGATAGCTTATACAGTGAGTCATTCAAACAAAACATAAATTTATTGATTCAAGAGAAAACAAAAATTCTTAATAAAGAAGAAACAAAAATGCAAATAAAGCAAGCTGAGGACCTTGAGAATAAAATAAAGACGTACGGCTCTTTAGGAGGTTCAGTAGCTGTATCTGTTTTAGGAATATATGGTGCAGGATTATATTTTGGAAGGAAAAAAGAAGAAAGACTGAGTAAAAATACATAAAATTATATAAACTGATAATTCTAATCTCTTTAATATGTTTGAAAAAGAAAGACAAACAATGGTGGAATACCAACTCAAAAAAAGAGGCATAATTAATGATAGAGTTCTTACTGCAATGAATGTTATTCCAAGACACATGTTTATTCCAGAAGTAAGTAGAGTAATGGCATATGGAGACTTTGCTGTACCTATAGGACAAGCACAAACAATAAGTCAACCATACATTGTAGCAAAAATGTTAGAATTACTTGATCCGCAATTTGAAGACAAAATACTAGAAGTCGGATCTGGATCGGGCTATGTTGTTGCTTTATTATCAAAACTATGTACTAAAGTGATAGGTGTAGAGAGAATACCTACTCTAGTAACTGGATCTAGAGCTAAACTTAAAGAATTAAAAATAACAAATGCAGGAATAGTTGAAGGAGATGGTTCGCTAGGAGCTATACATTATCAACCATTTAATAAAATAATTGTAAGTGCTGCGTGTCCAGAAATACCAGAAGATCTTGTAACGCAATTGAAAATGAACGGCACATTGGTTATTCCAATTGGAGATAGAATGAAACAAAAAATAATCAAAGCAACGAAAACTCCAAAAGGATTAAAATTAGAAGAATACGGAGATTGTAGTTTTGTTCCTTTACTTGGACTGGCAGGATTTAAGTAAAATTTAGAAGTATTTTGTATCACGCGTTTTATTTTAATTTCTTTAAATTGAACTCATCTTTAAATGTTACAATTGTTGCCGGTCCATACTTTTTTTTGATATCTAAAACTTATTTCTTAAAATATTCCTCGGGGTTTATGGGACTGGATAAATACTGATTTATGAGCTTTGATGCTTCTATTGTGTTGATTTTCATTTGGTTAGCTGTATACTCAAAACTGTTTTTATTTCTAAATAAATCCGCGAGAATCAGTGTTGTTGACATTACACTTCCCGCCACCATACACGCACCTGCAGCGTTTATGCCCTCTGGACCAACTGGAATACATAAAACTGCAACGCTAGTGAACATACCCATAGGGAAATAAAAAAACAGCGCACGACGATCCTTATCTAAAACAGATGGCGTTGCATAATATTGTTCCTTCCATAAAGAGCTACATACTATGCTATTTTTAAGAAGCGTTGTTCCAAATGGATAGATTATTTTTAGTTCCTCCAAACTCTTTACTTGATTTAAATCATCTAAATTTAATATTTTGCTTTCTTGAGCTAGATGAAAGTGAAATCCTTTTTTATTCTTGTAATAATCATCTAAATCCTGTATTTTTGAATACATCTTTGAAATATTTGTATAGAGCTCTTCTATCTCATTAGGTTTGATGGATATTGATTCTTGCAATTGTTCCAACTCTTTTTGAAGGCCATGTTCTTGTTTAGTAAGTTGTTCTAGTTCCAAATTTATTTTTTCAGCTTCAATTATATTTTTTAATTCATTGACCATTGTTATTCACCTCAATAAGCCCCCCCGAATACGTGACTTGTTACTACTTAGATGTTGTAATTGTATATTAAAGTTCCGACAGAATCATTATCTTTTCTAGAAATACTTAAATAGTCCATTCTATTATATCGTATAAATGCACAATTTAGACTTAAAAGATAGAAAAATACTCTCCATACTTGAGGAAAATTCTCGGGAGAGCCATTCTACAATAGCTAAAGCAATAGGATTATCAAAAGATAGTGTAAAATATAGGATTAAAAGACTTGAAAAACAAGGAATAATAGGATGCTATAGAACAATAATAAATCTATCAAAAATAGGATACAAACTATATAGCGTCTGCGTTAAAGTTATTAATGTTAAAGATATGAACGCAATAGCAACAGAAATCGCAAAAGAACAAAAGCTATTTTGGATAGCACAACTTGATGGTGCCTGGGATTTAATCTTTGTACTTTGGGCAAAAAGTGCTCATGAAGCAGATGTCATTATAACAAGAGCACAACAACAAATTGGAATTGTTGCAAAAAAACTAGTAACTCAAATAATAAATTTTCAATTTCTACCCACATATAAAGACCTAAATAAAAAACCACACATTATTGATTTAGAACAAGTAGAAATAGGAATAGACCTTATTGATAAGGAAAT
>PCYF01000004.1 GCA_002762915.1 Candidatus Woesearchaeota archaeon CG10_big_fil_rev_8_21_14_0_10_32_9 | reverse complement strand
GTTCCATTAATCATTTGTGTATACTGCTGATTATATGATTGAGGCGTGGCATAAGCATGTAATAAAGAATCTATTTTTTTTATCCGTATCTTTACATTTCTATATTTGTTGTTTGTTACAATTATTTTCAGATTTTGACTTTCTGCAGAACTTGTGTTGTCCGGGCCGCTAGGCATTACAAACAAAATATCAGTTCCTTGAGTTATCAGAGCTTTGCTTAATTCACTACAAACTATTCCTGCGCCTCCCGCAAAGAAAGGTGGGAATTCCCAACCCAGCATAAGCACTTTCAATTTATTCTCTTTCCCCTTTTTTGATCTTTAATTCTTGTGAATCTAAAGCTCTTTGGTTTCATAAGTTTTTCAAAATTGTAAAAAATGAGCAATAATAAGATTCTAAGAGTCCTCTTTATTTAGCCATATTTAAAGGTTTCGTACGTTTTTGACGTGAAAACTAACTCATACTAAATATTACACTTAAGTACTAAAGTATAACAGTATGACAGTATAAATCTACTGGATTATGGAAATCTTTATATACTTCAATATACAAGAATAATGTCATGCAAGAAGACTTCATAGAAACAGAGTTGTCTGGCTCAAAATGGATGATTTTGAAAACGCTCTCAAAGGCTCCTCAGTCCCCCAAACAAGTAGCCCAAAAGCTTAACACAACTATTGCAAATACGAGCCAACAACTCAAATTACTTGAAGCCTATGGGTATGTAAAAAAACTCAAAATTGATAAGGGAAAAGGATCAAGAGAAAAAAAAGATGCAAGAATTTTATACTTTCTAAATAAATCAAAAAGTTGGTTAATTGCATTAAATCTCAGCCAAGTTGTTAAAAAGGAAATAAAGCAATCTCCAGAAAATTTGCTACTTCAGAATTTACTATTACTGGATCTAAAAGAACAAATGCATTTTCTTAAATTTGTTACCTCTTCTGAAGACTTTTTTAGCTTAATTCAAAATCTATTTTTCTTAAGGAGAGAAGAAACAGGAAAGTTTGTAGAAATTCATCTTCTGATTATTTCTGAAGCCGTTGAAAGATTTAGAGATTCAAAAAGTTCAACAGAGGTAGTTATTGATGGAAAAATAGTGAGATTCAGATTTTGGAGTCATACTTCTGAAGAATTTGTTCAAGGAATTCAAAGAAATGAAAAATATTTTCAAGATTTAGCAGCGAGTGCAAGTCTGATTTACGAAAAGACTTTAAACTCGTCTGAGAAACTTATTGGTGAGTTAAAATGAGTAAACTTGCTAGAATAATTGATGATTTATCTCATGAAGATCTCCTAAAAATAAAAAGGGACTTAGTGGCGGGTAATATTGACAAACTAATTGACAAAAAGATAAAGCTCTTTAATCATGAAAAACTTTCTGAAAAATTTTGTCCTGTGTGTAATGCTGAGATAAAAGAAAACGCGTTTATTCTTGAATTTGGAGAATCTTACTTAAGAAAGAAAGCTTATTTTGATGCGCTTGACTGTTTGGAATATTTTACAGGAACGCGTTTAAGAGAAAATAATCTTCAGAAAGATGAAGAGAAAAAAGAAACTCATAAAGATACTAAAGATAGAAACTAATCTGCTTTTTTGTATACTAATACCAAAATATTTATATTAAGATTTGTATATTTTCTCACTGGGGGTTTAAATTATACTTAGTTAAGCTAAAGTATGCTAAATTTATTTAAAATAAAAAATGAATCCTAACGATTTCGAAGAACTCTTAAAAGTTCAAAGAATGATGGCTTCAAAGCTTGCAGAAGAAAGAAGTTTTGATGTTAAAATAAAATTACTGGGTATACTTGAAAGTCTAACAACTTCGAAAAAAAGAAGAATTCAAGTAGAACACATAATAATAGAAGCAGAAGTAGAAGGACTATCAGAATCTGAAACTCTAAGACTTCTAGATGACTTAAAAAAAGACAACTTAATTTCTGAGCCAGAAGAAGGATTCATAAAAGTATTGTAATTATTTCTGTAAATTTTTGGTTTGTTTTGATTATGTGCAGTTCAATAATCTTTACCACTCGCCAAGATTCTTTTGTTCACTTCCTTTAACTACGTCTTCAAAATTTTGACCAAAGAAATAAAGAACAGAATCGGCAATTGGTTTTATTTGCTTTTCTATGTAATGATCATAATCTATTGAGTGAGTTAATTTTTGTATTGGTTCAGGACCTTCCACAGTTATAACGTAGTCAATAATATTACTGGTTATCTTATCTAGTTGTCTTGCCGCCTTTACATGAGGTGGTGTCGTTTTGGTGTATTCAGCCACATCTTTTCTCAAAGCCTTTCTATAAACAAGAAGATTATCGTACTTTCCACTCTTCAGATTTTGAACAAATGTTTTCACGTAGTTAATTATTTCTTTATCATGAAAGATAAGATCTAACAATTCCAACTGGAATTTCTTACTTACTTCTGTCCAGTCTCTTCTTACAAATTCTAATCCGGTAAAATCCATTACTTCGCTATTGTCATCTTTTACTAGTAGGCCTGCGTATCTTTTCTTCGCCCCTTCTTCACTTCCTCTAACTTTAGGCATCAAAAATTTCTTGTAAGTTTTTTCAAACTCCAATTCAAGTTTACTTTCCACACCATATGTCTCTTGTATCCAGGCAGCATAATGAATATTAATTTCTGTTTCTATTGCTTTGCCTATTTTTCTAGCTTTCTCAACACTGTCTTCTTTTAAATCTATAAATATGGAATCTGTGTCTCCATAAATTACTTCATATCCTTTTTGTTTCAATAATTTTGCAGTCTCTTTTATCATCATGTGTCCGAAACTTGTTATTGCGTTGGCGACTTCAAAACTATAAAATCTACAATTAGGACTTGCTATTACTCCATACATGCTATTCATAAGAATTTTTATTGCCCATCTACTAACTTCATCTTTATTTTTTCTAGCTGCATCTCTCTCTTTCCATAATTTTTGAAGTATGTCTGGAAGTATTCCTTGTTCTTTTGAGAAACATGCGCCGTTTGGCGCTATAATTAAGTGTTTGTCTTTGTTTTGTTCTGGTTCACACTTTTTTTTATGCATTAAAGGATCAATATTAAAAGTTCTCATAATGCTCGGATATAGACTTTTAAAATCACAAACGATAACGTAATCATAAATTCCTGGTTTTGAACTCATAACATATCCGCCAGTTGTTCTCTCAGTTCTTTCTACAAACTTTGCGCTAGGTGCAACTATTCCTCTTTTCTTAAGTTCTCTTAAATATAAAGAATCTAAACTTGCAATACTTGCTCTGACTCTGTCAAGAGTCATTCCGGTAAGAAGACTTCTTAGTATTGTTAGCTGTATTCCTCCAGAATTAACAATAATATCTAGTGCTAACTTCGAATCCAACAAATTATAATCAACTAATTTTTGTTGATCTTTTTTGAATGCATTATCAATATCTTCTCCTTTATTTTCATCTTCAATTAATTTCTTTTCTTTTGTAAATTCTTTTGCAGCAGTTCCTAATTTGTAATCGTCTAGTTTTATGAAACTTGTTTTCAAAACATGTATTCCATCTAGAACCATTCTGCCAGGAAAATCTGCTTTGGAATCAGTCATAAAGGACTCAAATATTTTTAAACTACATTTGTCATTATTTCGGCCTAAATCAAAATCTATTCTGCAATCCTTCATTTTTTGTTCTATTATTTTAAGATCAAAATCTATAAGATTCCAGCCAGTAACTATATCTGGATCGTAGTTGAGTAATTCTTCTTTAAACGCTCCGAGCAGAGATTTCTCGTCTTTAAAAGAATCTGCATGTTTAATCTTTTTTTCAGAAATTAGCAAAACTTTGTTAAGTTTCTGGTCATTTGAATATAAAGAAATACAGTAAAGTTTTTTTGCATCTTGACTAGTTTCTATATCTAATGATAGTATTCTGAAGTTTTCTGGTTTTGGTCTCCATTCGCTCGGTTCAAATAGTGGTTCTTCAAAAAAGCAGTCAACCTTTTCATTAGACTTTTTTGATAATTTTCCTTTTATTCTCAAAGATCCTTTGAGGTTATTTTCAATTAAAAATCTATACGCAAAACGTATATCTGCTTCATAGCACTCTATTCCTTTTTCTTCAAATTTTTTTCTTAATTCAGGAATTTCTCGAGGAGTCTTTGTAATTATTTTTGTTACATTTTCTCCTTCGAAATTATTTAAAGTAGTGTTTTCATATTTTTGTTTGATTGGATCTAGATTTATTTTCTCAGCTTCAGATTTATCTTTGCTTTTTATATAGAAGAACGGATCAAATTTATTTTTTGTACAGAAACTTCTTCCATCTTTTAATCTGCCGTACAAATAAATAAAAGATGTATTTCCCTCTACTTTGTATGTGGGGTATAAAATAAATCCTTCAAGGAATTCTTCAGTCATATTGTTGTTAATTTGTTTAGCTTTAATATGCTTTTTATTTTTTTCACAATTTTCGCTAATTTTGTTATTTTTGTAAATTTTTTT
>PCYF01000039.1 GCA_002762915.1 Candidatus Woesearchaeota archaeon CG10_big_fil_rev_8_21_14_0_10_32_9 | reverse complement strand
AAAGATACTCTTCTTTTCTTAATTTTGCTTGTACGTCTTCAGACATTCCGTTGCCATTGTCTCGTACAAATCCAGAATATGTCTTTAAATGACCGTCGGTATTATCTACAGGTCCTTCTATAAAACCAAGTTCTATTAAATCTTCTGTGAATTCATTTGCATTTGAGGCGATATTGTAAAATATTCTCATAAGTTTTATTTTGTCTGTATAAACTTCAGGATTTCCTGATAAATATGTTTTAATAAGTTTAACTGGTTTTCTTGATTTAGACATTAAATTGCTTGCTTCAACATATGTTCCTGCTTCGTCCAATATTTCATTTAAGTTAACTTTTGAAATTCTTGGTTCTAGTACGCCTGCAGAAACATTTACGCCGTCTCTTAACTCATTTAACAAAAACACCATATATTTTGAATTGGCTAAAAGATTTTGTGCATATGATTTATATTCCCCCTCCGGAAGTTCTTCTGCTAGAATCTCTGCATATCCTACAAGAGGATTCATAGGTTTTCCCATATCATGCAATATTGCTCTTAAATCATCATAACCGACATTTGTTCTTTTTTCAAGAGAGTCTTGGTTTTCTAATTTATTAAGACTAGTATTCGGAGGTATATTTGGACTTGTATCCTGACTAATATTTGAGTTCACAAATTTGTCGAAATATTATGCTCTTTATAAATGTTTCGCTACTAAGCAGTAGTTATGGCGGATTTTCCAAAAAGCGCTACAAGGTCACTAAGGAGTGAATCTGCTGTTTAGCGACGGCAGATATAGTGGATTAGAAAGTGCGCTGTAGCTACTCTTGGCTACGCTTCCTAAGGCGAAAACTTAGGGCGTGGGAAACAAAATACGCGAGGTAACAGTCTCGCTTTTTTTATTTTTTCGATAACTTTATTATTTCTGGCACATATTTATTTAAAAATGAGCAAATATAAAATCGAATCAATCTATGCAATATCGATGATTATTCTGTTTTCAACAGTATATCTGACGATAATAGTATTGACTCTTGTTTTGTTATATGATGGATATTTAGAATGGTTTGCAAATAAACAAGGAACAGAGTTTGGTTTTTATACGGGAATTATTGGATTAATTCTGTTAGCAGGATTAGTATGGGCATTATTTCCAAGAAAAAAAGAAGGAATTATCCTAAAAAAAGAGGATGCCCCGAAATTATTTGAGCTCGTAAATGAAGCTGTTAAAAAAACAGGCATAGAAAAAATTAACACAATCCGAATTGTCCCTGGTTCTTCAATAGCTGTGACGGGTTTATTTTCGAAAGAATTGTTAATAGGTGTTGCATCTTTAAGACATATAAGCGAAAAGGACTTTGAAGCAATTCTATTCCACGAAATTGGTCACTTTGCTGCACAAGATACTAAAGTAGGTAGCTTCTTAGGAGTCTATTTTGAAACTCTTCAAAAACAATATGTTTCATCTGTAAATTTTTGGAATTATAGTCCTCATTATGCTATTGCTATAATCGGTTTGCCATCTTTGGCAATGAGTTGGATTCTTCTGAATATATTCTCATTTCTCTATGCTCCATATAGTAAATTCAGAGAATATAAAGCAGATGAGCTCGCATCTACAAATACTTCTCCACAAGTATTTGGAAATGCATTAGTTCATTATGCATCATATACTCATGCTCATGACACAATAATGCCTCAAATTATTGTAGAGCATCTAACTAAAGGAAAGAAACTTACAAATGTTTATGCTACTATGACCCACTTTTGGAATGAAGAAAATGCAAAAGCGGCTATGAATGCAATATTACAGGACAATGAATCATTTAGAGATTCTCACCCATCAATAAAGAATCGATTAGAACATCTTGATGTTAAAAAAATTGGAAATAATAATGGTAAACCTTTGAAAAATTTATTTCATAATTTTGAAAATTTTGAAGAAGCGTTGAGTGATGATTATACTATTAAAATAGGAATATCAGCAGGAATACTTAATAGAAATATTAAGAGTTTGGATTAAAAATGAAAAAAACTAGCAAATTATTGAGTAATACACTCTATTCAGTAGGTATAGTGTTCTGTATTGTTGCTTCAATTTCTTTACTGGTTTTATCTTATCATCTAATCACTTGGACTTTCTCAGAACACCCAGAGATTAAGAGTTCTGATTACGATTCTTCGTATAGCTCATACAAAAGTTATGATTGTAGTTCACAAAGTGCGTATGTGCAAAAATTAAATCAGGCAAATAATAGATATGATGCTGAAAAAATAACTTATGAATCCTCAAAAAACAAATATCTTACTTCGAGCAATATTGATGTCAAAGTAACTTCATTCTCTGCTTGGGCAGATTCATATCAAGAGTTAGTTACTTCGTTTAATGAGATAGTTAATGATTATAATGGAGATAGTGCTTATTTTGAAAACTGTGTTGGCTCAACGATTTCGAATAATATTGAGTTAAAGCGTTCTTATATCAATCAAGAAGAAACGATTTTGGATAATGAAAATGCAAAGTTGATACCTCAAGCAAAAGCGGCAGGTTATACCTATAGCTAATAAAAAGCTCACTTTTTCTTAGATGATTCGTTTTTGAATGAATTAAGTATTAGTCCTAATAAAATGATGTGTACTAAATAACTTGTAAAAGCAATAACTATGGTTATCCATCTTGATGCACCATAAGGTACCATATCACCAAAACTTGAAGAATAAAAAACGCCTGCACTATAATAATAAAGTTCTTTAGTTCCCGAGATGGTTGTGTTACTTATAATATCTGTAACCTGATTCCCTGTAAAAGGCTGAGCAATACTTAGTAAGAAACTAAAAAACAAAATTAAATGACCAGCAATTAACGCATAAAGAATGATGATTATGATTATCTTTAAAATTGGTTTTTTATGAAGTGAATCTTTTGCTTTCCAGATATAATTAACATAAGAGAGTATCACTGCCATCAACACAACTCCAATAAATAATAAGATAAAGATGGCAGCGCCATTATAGTCCTTAAATGATGCAAATAGAAATGCAAAACTTATTAGGATTAAGTTCGCGGTCACAACCCAATTAAGAATAGTAACTCCTTGATCATACTTAACCTTGATATTATAAACTATGTTGACCCCTATCAAAGCAAAAAGTGTGATAATCTTAACAGGAGGAGAAAGATTAGTTTTCAGGATATATGAGCTAATTAAAACTGAGACTAAAAATATCCAAAACCAGCACTTTTTTACTTGTTCAGGTATGTATTTTTTTATATTCCAGCTCATAATCGGGATAAAGAGTACCAGATATTTAAAGTTTGTTCGATTTTGCTTATTTAGGCGAATTTGTAAGAAGTATTACCTTGTAGTTTTAACTTGCCGGATTCTTCCATGTGCTAAGAAAAGCAAGTTTCCTACTAGTTTTTTCTGCAGATACGGATAAAATGTTATCTGGGGCTTGTAGCGTTTCTGGGGAAAGCGCCATAGACGACAACTACCAAAAAATCAGAAATATCAGTTTTCACGATGTAGAAACGACTTGTCAACTTTATAAATTTTTCTAGTTGTTTTCACTTAGGAGTAGTAAAATATGCGGAGGGGGGGATTCGAACCCACGAACCCACTAAGGGACTAGATTCCTCAAATCTGACTTTTCAGTCTTGATTTCATTAGTGGAAGCCGGCAGTGCATTAATCATAGCCGGAGCTCATCACTCAATTTCTTGAGTCTAGCGCATTTGACCAGGCTTTGCTACCTCCGCATAGAAATGAGAAATTTAAAACTGTTTAAATGGTTTACTGAGAATTAAGCTCCATTAATTTTTTCTCTAATTTATCAAGAGTATACTGTAGTCTGTCAACATCTGTCGTTTTCGAAACTTTTTGAGGCTCAGCTTTGGCAAGAGACGCACTCATTTTCTTTCTGCCATCCTCGTGTTGTTTCTCTTTGAGATCGAAAGAATATTCCTCTTCTATTTCCTCTCTCAACTCAGGATCCGCCATCAACAATTCCAATCTTTTTGAGAAATCTTCCAAGTCTTTTATTTCTGTTTTAAGAGAATTAATCAATTCCAATTTTTTTGCACGCAGAGCATTAAAATCTTCTAATCTAGTAAGTAACAAAATGCCATCTCTGGCCACAGTCATCATTCTTATTCTAAGATTTTTTGTGTCTGAGATTCTTGAAAAGTATTCCATTTTACACCAATTATTCGGATTTTAAGTAGTCGTCGATCTGATCAAGACCTGCATTTACTCTTTGTATGCTTGCTTCAAATTCATCTAAATCCTGATGTTCTTGCAGCTCTACTTGTCTTATTTCTTTTAATTTTGCTTTTGCTTCATCTGTTTTTTGTCTTATCTGAACAAGCAAGTCCTTAATTTCTTCATGTTGATCTACTTTTACATAAATTGAGTTGTCCATTATTGGTCACCTTCTTCGAATATTTTTTT
>PCYF01000047.1 GCA_002762915.1 Candidatus Woesearchaeota archaeon CG10_big_fil_rev_8_21_14_0_10_32_9 | reverse complement strand
CAAAGTCAATAGCTGTTCCAATTCTTGTTAAAGTTTCTTTATCTAATCCGGAATTTTTTATGTATTCATCAGTTTCTGGAATGACACAACGATCGCTAATTGCTGCAACGGCAGGAGAAATTTTATTCTCATATTTTTCATAAATCATTCTTCCCATCTCATAACTAAGCATTCCTGCGCTAGTCTGACTATCTAATCCAAAAATATATGGATTCAAATGATAGGATAAATATGGACAAACAGATGTTTTTCCATCTTTTAAAATGACTGGATTGTGGTGATCAATAACGATTGCTTCATATCCTAGTGCGCTCAAACTTTTAAATCCGAAAGAATCTTCTGGAGTTGATCCATTATCTAATACTAAAAACAATGGTTTTTTCTGACCATGATTCTCAGTCAAACGTTTTGCAAGTGTAATGTCTTTGAATACATCAGTTACCTCGTAAAATGGTGCTTTTGATGGAGATCTATATAAATTATAATCTGGATTGATTCCAACTTCTTCCATTAAACCTTTGCAAGATTGTTCAATTGCTAAACCTGAATTTATTCCATCAGAATCATTGTGATGTCTGATAAGAATTGGTTGATTCTCAAAAATTGCTTTTCTAATTCTTTTTGCTATTTCAAGAAACCTAGGTTTCATTTTTTCGTATCTTTCTGATTTGATAGAAAAATCTGTTCGTTTTGGATAACTTATTTGTTCAATAATTTTATCAAAGTCTTTTTCTGATTTTGAAATATCATCTATTTCTATTTGAAGTTTTCCAGCTCTTTCAGATACTGCGCCTTTAATTGCTACAACATCATTTTCTTCAAAAGAAGAATCTTTTATTACAGCATCAACACTTTTGATTCCATCAGAAACCAAAAAAATAACTGGTCCTGGTTTTACTTTTCTCATTATTTTTACTGTTCCTTCGAAGTAATCTCCCGGAACTACGTCTATTAAATTGCTCTTTATATTCACAGAGCTATTTCTGTTTTTATTCATTTTATATACCTCTAGAAAGAAATTGCTTTCCCTTGAAATTTGTTCTTTCAAAGACGACCTCTCTATTTTATAGGCCGTATTCTTTCCTTATTAATATTTAGAACGTAAATTTGATTTATAAATATTTGTTTTTTTGTGTTTTTTTTGAATAGATTTAAATATTTAAATGCCTATATGAAGTGCTTGGGGGGATTTATGGCTGGAAAACTTAAATTAATAAAAAATCCAAAAGAAGAGAGAATTTGTGTTGAAACCAGAAGTGCTTTGGTAAGCAGAAGATATGGTTCCTCAGATGATGAATATATGACTTTGGTTATAAAATTGTTTAAGTTAAATAATCCTCACAAAACGCAAGAGTTTCCTACGGCGATTTATGAGTTTTCTAATACTGAAAAAGTAAGAATTAGGAGAATGAATGTTTCTTATTATCTTGAAGGTAATGATATTGTAATTAACGATCTTAAAGAATTATTAATTGTGCACGAAGGATCTAAAATAATTTTGAAAGGATATCAGTTAGAAGTTGAATCTAGAACAAATGTTTTTTAATTGTATCTCATTTTATATTTTCAATTGTTTCTATGTCTTTAATTCTTTTTTCAGCTTTGATGCTTGTTCTAAATAAATTCCAGAAGATTTTTTGAATCCATGCAATCCATTCAGAATCTCTAATTTCGTAAAATATGTGCATCTTATTGTTTTCTTTTTTCTTTTCTTCATAACTCTTTATCTCTTTGAATCTTGCAATTTTATCGTCTATAACAAATGCACGAAATGGTTGTTCTGCATGTCTTATTTCTATTAATTCTTTTTTTAATTTATAATTAAGTTCTAACATCTTTTTTATATTTTCAATTGACTCAACATCTACCTTACATAGAATCTTTATTGATATATTTCTTTCAGCAGCCTCTTCAAGTATTGTTATAATATTCTCTTTTCCTTGTCTTGCTGTAACCCAGGTCAAATTTCCAGAAAAAATTAAAATTTGATTTTCTGCGCTTCTTAATAAATTGACAAGATTTTGTTTTTTTGTTATAATGTTCTCTGATTGTTTTTCTAAAAAAGCATATCTTTGTTCATCAGGAACATATTGATATATGTCGAATGGACTAAAATCTTGCTTGTCTTTTGCAGATTCTATTCTTTTAAACAATCGTTCTTGAAATTCCGAAGAATGAATTTTATCGACATTATTCCAATAAACAATTTTTAGAGCGCCTCTTGTTCCGCCTCTAAAAGTTCTGCTGGTAATTGTCCCTAATTCTTTAGAAATTTTATCTATATAAGAATCCGCAGTTCTCCAATTCTTATCAAGTAGGGCTGCAATTTCATTTATGCTTCTTGGCTTGGCATATACAAATTCAGTAATCTTTTTTATCGTTTTTGTATCAAGCATATTTTTGTGAATCTTTTTCTTTATTTAAATTTATTCAATAATACAACTATGGTGCCTATTTCTTTACAATAATAATTAATAAAAATACAACTATATTACATTATTGATATAAAATGAAAATAATGAGTGGAGGAGATCACTTGGTAAAAGACTATCTAACTGAAGAAGAGTTGGACTTGGATGTAGAAGAGTTAGAAAAAGAAGAGTAACTAAAATAATTAATTAGTTTTCTTTAATTAGATTATTCTTTCTTCGTTTTAGATTATTGATGTGCATGTTCTGGTGACAAAATTAAGAGAATAACCATTAATCCTATACCTAAGCTTATTGCGAGAATGTGAATTATAGTGTCTGTCAATTTACATTGTCTGTGAAGTTCAGGAACTAGATTAGATGCAGCTATGTAGATAAAACTTCCTGCTGCAAAAGGAATTACAAATGTGTTAAATCCTTCTTGTTTTGTTAAAAGTATTCCTACTATTGCGCCAAGAACTGCTGTTAATGCGGAAAGTAAATTGAAAACTATTGCTTTTAGTTTTGAAAGTCCAGAATAAAGTAGAACTCCAAAATCAGCTATTTCTTGAGGAACTTCGTGAAAAATTATTGATATTGTTGCAGATATTCCAAGAGGAATGCTGACAATGTAACTTCCAGCAATTACCAAGCCATCCATAAAATTATGAATTCCATCTCCAATTAGATTTAAAGGTGCTAGATGATATGCGTGGCTGTGACCACTTTCTTGTTCACACTTTTTGTTATGATGCCAGTGAACTATTTTTTCTACTAAGAAAAAGGTCATAAATCCTATTAGAATATAAAGTGCGGTAGTTAATGTGTATCCTGTTTCTAATATTTCTGGCATAAAATGAATAAAAACGCTTCCGAGCATGGTTCCTACAGAAATGCTCATTAAAAAAACTAATACTTTATGAGATGTCTTCTTTTTTATTAGAAGAGGAATGGCTGCTAGTACTGAAACTAAAGAAACTAATATTACGCTTGCTAAAATGTATGTTGTTGTACTCATAATTTTAGATTTATCAGTACATTTAAATATGTTATTGAAACTCATTATCAATAATGGTCAAACAATCAAGAAATACAAAACAAAAAGAATTGATAAAAAATGAATTAGATTCTATTAATACGTTCTTTTCGGCTGAGGAACTTCATAGTAGAGTAAAAAAGAAAGACGAAACCATTGGTATTGCAACTATATATAGATATATTAACGAACTTAAAGGAAAAGGAGAAGTTTTTTCATATGTTTGTGACAGGAGAAATATATATTCAAAAGGACAAAAAAGCCATTGTCATTTCATGTGTGAAAAAACAGGAAAGATCATACACTTTGAAATAAATAATTTAGACTTTCTAAAAAATAAAATCCCTGGATCAATAAAAAGTTTTCAACTAGAAGTTAAAGGAATTTGTAGAGAGTGTCAAGAGTAGAATTCTTAATTAAGGTATACAAAAATCAAAAAAGAAAACTATATAAATGATTCAAAACCTACTTGGTTTAGGGGATTGAGTTTGAAAAGTAAAAACATATTTAATGCATTGTTTAGAGAAAAACCAGCAATGATGCTTGTAAAACTCAAAAACAGTAATTCTGAAGTTTACGCATCTTCATTAGCAAAGATGGTTGATTGCACATATAGTCACGTAGTGAAAGTTCTAATGGATATGGAAAAAGCAGGACTTGTAGATTTTAAAAAACAAGGAAGATTAAAAATAATTGCGCTCACGAAAAAAGGCGCAGATGTTGCAGAAAGAATTGACTTCATAAAAAGCACTCTTTAAATTTTTTAAATATTCTTTTCGGATAATGTTCGTTTTCTTTCGAAACTTTTCTGTATTTATGATGTAAATGTATTTTAATTTATTCATGTAAATTTCTTTGGGTGGTTATTATGGCTAATGCTATTGATTATTTATTGGTTGGGGGAATTGGATATTACTTTTATAATAAGTCTATAAAAGGAAAAGATGAAGAACTGAAAAGACTTCTAATGGGTGCTGGAACTGGTTTGCTTGCAGCATACAAAGGTCCAGAGATTCTAAATGCGGGGGAGAAATTTATTTCTGGAAAGACAGATGAACTAACTAAAGATAAACTGACTGGGACACTAGTTGGTGCAGCAGCAGGATATTTGTGGGGAAACAAAGTAGTAGATTCTTTCAAATCAGCTTATTCTCCAAATAAAGAAA
>PCYF01000045.1 GCA_002762915.1 Candidatus Woesearchaeota archaeon CG10_big_fil_rev_8_21_14_0_10_32_9 | reverse complement strand
TTTATTTTTGCAGAACCATTTATTATTCCAGAATATAATTCAAGTTTGGTTTTTGATTGTAATAAAGAAACATTCTTTTCTTTTTTTTCATAAAGAAATAGCAAGGCTTTTGTTCCAAGTTTTTCAGCTACTTTTATGAATTCTTCTTCGTTGTTTTTTGGTAAACACGCATCTACAAACATTTTATCAGAATAATTTGTTTTGATTTAAAATGTTTCCCATAACTATTTAAATTCTGGTCAGCCACACATTCTAGTGAACAATTGTAAAACGGGTCAAGTCACAGTATTCTTTATTTTGGGATTATTATTAGTAATAATAGGTGTAGTTATTTTTTTCATAATTAATACTAGTCAAACTAAAAAAGCAGACACTGAATTAATGCACGCAGTTACTTCTTTAAATGATGTTAACGACGTGAAGAATTATGTTGATTTCTGTTTAGATTCTAGCCTTAAATCAGGTTTATTATTGATTGGAAGACAGGGCGGTTATGTTGTTGCGCCAATTGATGCTAATGTTATGTTTAATATTAAACATAACGAATCTATGTACGTTTCAGGATTTAATTTTGAAGTTTATCCTAATTATAATAATGGAACAACTATTTTGGTTCCTTCAAAGGAAGTAATTTCTTCAGAACTTGAAGTTGTAGTATTAAATTTAGTTAATTCTTGTATCACTGAATTAAATAAAACCTCAAAAGATTTGGATATTAGCGTTGGAACTCCTTCTATTTCAGTAGAATTTTTAGATAGAACAACTGTTGCAAAGATGAATCTTTCTATTAATTTGAGTGAAAAAGATAAAGTTGTTTCTATAGATTCGTTTAATGCAATTATTCCATTTTATTACTCAGAAACTTTTAGAGTGGCTCAAACATTTATTGAAAAACAAGTTGATAATTTGGAGTATTTTGATTTGGGTTATTTAACATATCTTTCACATAAAAATAATTTTAAATTTGAACGATCTTTACTTGATGGAGATAAGAGTTTAGTTAAATTGAATTTTGGCAAAATGAACGATTTGTTTAATGATGATTTTGTAATTAATTTTGCAATAGTTCACACAAGTATTCAGGAGGCGCTTGATTGAACAAAAGATTTATTTTTTTAATATTTTTATTTGTAATACTTCTTGCAAGATTTATTAGTGCGGAAGATTGTATTTCTTTTACCCCTTCCGATTTTGATGAAGATGTAGATGATGTTCAAGAAATTAATTGTGCAATACAAGCAGAATTAACAATAACTAATGAGCAATATGCACTTGCTTCAGATAAACAAACTTATGTTCTTAGTAGTAGAATTAATTTGTCGGATGAAACTCAAAGAGCTGATTTGCAAAATTGGTTATTATTTTATGTCAATGCTAAAAAAATCGAGGGTAAAGAATTTAATTATGCGCTCTATTTTGATTGGGTTTTTTCTAATAAAACTTATAATTTAACAGAAAATGAATTAATAGTTCTTGAAGCGTCCATGAATTTATCTAAAGATTTAATTAATCAGAAGACAAGTTATTTCGTTAAAAATGTATCAGTTAACAATGATACAACTTTATTTACTTATTTTGCAGATAGAGTAAATAATATTTCTTTTGCATTTATAGATGGAACTTTTTCAGGAAGCGACTATTATTATAATGGTCTAGGAGAAAATATTTTTTATGCAGAAGGTGAACAAGCATCTAATTTTTCATTTGAGGATTTGGAGTTTCTTACAAAACTAGGTTTTTCAGATTACTATATTTCTGAAAGAGGAAGGCTGGGCGCTTTAAAATATAATTCTCAAGAATTAAGTTCAGATACAAAAATATATAGGTCTTCTGAAGGGTGGGTGTTTGAAGGTAAGAATATTGATCTTCCTAATAATGTCACTCTTGTAAATGGTGCAGCAATACTAGGAAATAAAAAGATGACTTTTGTAGAAGGTAGTTCTTTTGAAAAAAACACATTATTATTTGAAACTGAGAAAAGAATCGTTTTATCTGAAGTTGAATGTACCGAAAATGAATTAAGTTGCATAAACTTCAGAGAAGAAGCTGGAAAAAATATTCTAAATCTTCAAGTAAAAAATAATAATTTAAAAATTGTTGAGACTGAGGATGTTTCAGCATATTATGTTGTGGATTTCATAAATGACGAGAGCAAATTAACAGTGAATCAATTTATTCTTGATTCTGTAAATAATTCTTTTGTGTTTACAAAAGATGATGTTTTAGTTAAAGGTGTTCCGAAAAATGATATTGTTTTCAACAAAATGTATAATGAAGAACCTTGTAGTTTGTACATAAGCAAAGATGTTACTATGGGCTGTGGCGCAAGCACTGAAAATCCTGATGCATTTAGTAAAACTCTTAGAAATAATATTATTCACATGATTGAGAATCATGAAGAAAGAGTAACTGAAGACGGTGTTGGAAGTTTTTATGGTTCTGAGTCCGGCTCTGCTTGTTTCAATTACAAGGGAGTATTAAATGAACAAGAAATGTGGGTTGCCAGCGCATTAAATAATTTAAGAGATAAAAAGATTTGCTTGGGACTTAACTCTTGTGTTAATAAAGTCAAAGCATTAAGAACTGAAGGTCTAACTGATGCTCAAAAAGTTTATTATTACTTCGCCGTAAAAGGAGGAAAAATTGATTCTGAAGCAAGGATTTTTGCAATTAATTATGATCAAAATTCTAGATTGTTAGGTGATCTTGATCTCAGAGATTATACTCTTGGAATGAGTTATTGTAGCGATTTTGTTCATAGAACTTTGAAAAGAACGTATGAAGATGTTGAAGAAACAGATCGTTGGAAAGAAGTTGATACTGATGCTTATATGACTTTACCAACAGATAAAGCGAGAGTTGAAAGTATTCATTACATGTTGATGCATTATGTTATTTATGAGGGATGGGATTTAATTTTGTTAGATCCACACAATTCTTTAGGGCCTAGTTTAGCTAGTGGCAAATCTAATTTTAATAAAAAAGATGGTAAAGTATACATGAACACTCTTATTCCTGCAACACCTAAAGTAGAAGTTAAATTGGTTGTTGGAGGATATTATAAAAAAGAGAATAATGTTGACTTAAAAAATCTAGCTGAAAAACTCGGAGACAAAGCAGGTCTTGTTTCAATCCAATACGGTTATCATGCTGCGACACTGGTTGCAATTGACGGAGAATTGTACATAGGAGAACAGCACTGGAGCGAAAATGAGAAAGAAAATAATGTAGAATTGAGCAAATTATCTAAACATTGGTTGGGTTATGCAGTTGTTGCAGTTCCACCCGGAGTTTTAAATTAATTATTTGTATTTAACTTCAAATTTCTTTCCAGTTAACCAATTGTCAATCATGTTTTCGTCCAAAATTTTTCCTAAAACTCTGTATCTTGAATGTGCAAAAGGATTACTTCCAATTATGGGTTCGGATACTACTTGCATTTGATCGGGATAATAAGATGAGTGAATAAATCTCTTATCATTTTTATTATTTAATATGAATCCTGTGTGACAATCTAATCCTGTTATGTATAATCCTTCAGATAAGTTGTCAAGTTGCGCGTCAACTGTTTGAATTGATTTATTTCTATATCTAAAAATTTCATCCGAGTCTGATAAATTCTTTATTATGTTTTCAGAAGCTAATTGTGCTAATCTGTTTCTTTCAATATTGAATCCTACATCATAAAGTGTTCTTGTTACAAAGTGTCCGCAATCTATTGATTCATTTACTGTTGCTGAATTTTTATTTTCTTGTGGTTTTGAAACATTTCCACCAAACACCCAAGGCGTACCATGCCATGCAGGAAAAACATCATTGATTAATTTATCATAAACAAAATCTGTCGCTTCAGATAGTATTTCTTTTTTAACAGAATCGTTTGCAACAGAATAGTTTTTATGAAATATTTTTTGTTGATCCTTTATACTTGTTATTAATGAATCGTAGTTTACTTTGTGTTCTGGTTTTGGTTTATTTTCAAAAGCAGTAAAATAATTTGGAGAATTTTCTTTAGTTAAAACAACAGAAGATGGTTCAATCATCGAGTCTATTGTAGTTGATTCTTTTTGTGATGCTGCAAACGCAATTAATCCGGTCATTAAAGCCATTGATCCTAGTAGTATTTTTTTATTCATATTTTTTAGCACCCGAGTTTTTGGAAGAATATTTTTCAGTTAAAGTTTCCAATGCGGATTTGTAAAAGATTTTGCTACATTGAATAAAACCACTTTTATTCATTTGTTGATCATGATGTGTCTCTTCTAACTTAAAAAGTTCTGTCATAAGCTCTGTTAAACTTTTTCCGCTAGTGGTTTGTAGTTCCTTTAAATCAGCAGTCAGTTTTTTAAAATCAGTCATTTTATTCACCTAAATTATATTTTTGTCCATAAAATCCTTCTAAAGGAAATTTTCCAAAAAGAGTGTGTCCTGCTTGTTCGTGCTTTTTTATAACAGGTAGTCTTTCGTACTCTGCTTTTTCAAATGCTTCTTCCCAAGAAATAATTCCATCATTATTTTTATCTGCTTCTTTATCTGTTTTTGCATAGTGCAAATATCTTGAAAAGGAGTCCATTCTTGAAATAAGAGAGGGACTTTCACTTGAGGAGCTTGTAAATACTTTTTGATTTTCACCTAATAGTCCTTTTGAAAAGTCTCCTGAATAACAAGCATCGATAACATATGTTTCTTG
>PCYF01000007.1:4853-6518 GCA_002762915.1 Candidatus Woesearchaeota archaeon CG10_big_fil_rev_8_21_14_0_10_32_9 | reverse complement strand
ATTTCTTATTTTAATTGCAGAAGAATGATTTGAAGAGCCTTTTGTCGAGTATGATAACATCGCAATCTTTGGAGTAAATCCTATTTGTTTAACAAATTCTGCGGTATTTATTGCAATTTGCGCCAGTTGTTCCTCGTTTGGTTCTATGTTTAAAGCGCAATCTGCGAAGAAGTATGTTTTATTTTTTAGTTTCATTAAAAAAACAGTTGAAGCCCATCTTCCTTTTTTCACACCAATTTCTTTTAGTGCTAAACTGAATGTTTTTGAAGAAGGCCACGTTGCTCCTGCAATTACTCCCTGAATTTTTCCTTGTTTAAGTGATTTAATTGCCTCTTCAAATGATAGGTTTTTTTCAACTAGAGCTATTTTTTGTTGTTCAATGATTTTAGTTGCTTTTTTTACTCTAGAATCAGTTTGTTCCGGCAAGGATAATATTGGAAGGCGTTGTTTCATTTTAATAAATTTGAGTGCGGGGGAAGGGATTCGAACCCTCGAACACACTAAGTGACAGGATATCTCATTCCGAAAAACGAGTGTCGTTCATGAAGTGAAGCTTAAGTCCTGCGCATTTGACCAGGCTTTGCTACCCCCGCATAACTCTAAGGAGATTAGTTCCTTTTTTAAAAGTTTACTTTCAGTTTAATAACCTTTTGAATTTCTAGTTATTAACTATAAACAATGTTCTAAAATAATTAAATATTTAAATAAGCAGTACAAAAGAATATCAGAGGTAATGAAATGATTAAAAAAACTAAAGCAATATTTACATTCAGCGTCTACACAGTTATTTCAATAGTAGCATATTTTGTTTTCGGTGCAAGTACACTCGCAGCAACATTATCAATTGTGAGCGGAATTATTTGGATAGTTGCATTGGTTCTAACTCTACTGTCTAAAGGAAAAAACATTTAGACACTTTTTTTATTACCCTTTTTTGACTTTAGAAAGCCTCTGGCGAGAATTGAACTCGCGACCTCTACCTTACCAAGGTAGCGCTCTACCGCTGAGCTACAGAGGCGTTGGTTTTAAAATTCTCATTTTATTTATAAAATTTACCTTAATCTCAACCTATTGTTACGAGGAGATTTATTATTAGATTGTCTTGATCATTTTTTTCGAAACTTTTAAAAGACAATTGATTATTCTTTGAAAGAGAGCGCGGAAGTAGTATAGTGGTTAGTATATGGCCTTGCCAAGGCTGTGACGCGGGTTCGACTCCCGCCTTTCGCATGGCTAAGTTTAAGTTTGGGCCCGTAGCTTAGCCTGGTTGGAGCGCCGGTCTTATATGACCTCGTTTCGCACAGAGAAAGGCTCGAAGAGAGCCGGTGGTCGGGAGTTCAAATCTCCCCGGGCCCATCCCCATACTTAACTTTATAAATGAATCAAAATTCTCAAAGAGAATAAACCCAGTCGCCCCTGTGGTGTAGTCCGGCCAATCATCCGGCCCTTTCGAGGCTGGGACCCGGGTTCGAATCCCGGCGGGGGCACTTTTCTATTTTTGTAACAACATCAAAAGATTCCAAAAATAATAATTCAATCCAATAGTTTAAACAGAAATATTTATATAATCTCCACTTAATTAATGACCTAGAATTAAATTCTCGGAGGCAACACAATGAAAAGTAAAATATTTATGCTGTTGGGATTATTAATAGTGCTTATTAC
>PCYF01000007.1:0-4819 GCA_002762915.1 Candidatus Woesearchaeota archaeon CG10_big_fil_rev_8_21_14_0_10_32_9 | reverse complement strand
GCGGTAATGAATCACCTCAAGTGCAATATGGTCGTTGCAATATCAATTTGGATGAATATATCAGCTGGGGCGCGGAAGAGTATTTCGAACCATGTGCTTCTTCTGATTTAGGATGTGCAGTCATGCTTTATTGGATTAAATACAAAGATCAATAATAATTTACATTTTATTTCTTTTTTGTTCTCAATTACACCATACATTCTTTTTAATTACACCCTAAGATATTTGTTGTTCTTGAAAATATATTTGTATTAAAACAGAAATATTTTCCATATTGTAAGCAATTGTTTCGCCGTCATTAAAGCTAACATTTATATATCAGTATAGCAATTTATGATTCATGGTTTCGGTAGCAACGACAGCAGATGTTCTTGAAAGAAATAATCAAAGTAATGACATCTTTACTCTTTTATTTGATAAAGATGAACTAACTTGGCAAGACATCATTTATGATCTTATTAGAACAGAAAAAATGAATCCTTGGGATGTTGATGTATCTCTTCTTGCTGAGAAATTTATTAACTTACTAAAAGAAATGCAAAAAATGGATTTTAGACTTTCAGGAAAAATTATTCTTGCCGCAGCATTTTTTCTTAAAATTAAATCAGACAAACTTTTGAAAGAAGATATTGGAATGCTTGATAGTTTAATCAATGGTAGCAATTCTGAGACAGAATTATTAGATATGCTTGACAATATGCCTGACGGAATTGAAGTTCCTGTTAAATTTGAAAAACCAACGCTTGTAGTTAGAACTCCTCAACCTAGAAAAAGAAAAGTATCTGTTTATGATTTAGTTAATGCTCTTGAAAAAGCACTTGAAGTTGAACAAAGAAAAACTATTCAGAGATTCACAAGAGTTCCTGAAAAGATGAAAGTTCCAAAAAAAGAAAAAGATATGACTTTAGTAATTAATGATTTATACAAAAAAATTCAAATGACTCTTGATAAAGTTAAAGTTGTCAAGTTTTCTCAACTTCTTCCTACTGATTCTAAAATTGACAAGATAACCACATTTATTCCTCTTCTTTACCTAGATACTCAGAGAAAAATTGATTTAGAGCAAGAAAACTCGTTCGGAGAGATCTTTATTCACCTTTCTAAATTAAAGAAAGATTACGTTGCAAACTAAAAAGATTTTTATAGGGTCAGTTTGTTCTAACAGTTATGCACGCATCAGTTATAAATTTTGACGGAATAAGTAGTATTGGACTTTACATCTACGCTAATGACAATTTTGTCTTAGTGGGAAAAGAAGTTCCTGAGAAGTTTGATAAGGAATTAGCAGAAGTTTTCAAAGTTCCTATACACAGAGTTACTATAGCTGGTACTTCTATGGTTGGAGTTTTTGTTGCTGGAAATAACTCAAAGATTCTTGTTCCGGGAATTATTTTTGATGATGAGAAAGATGATCTGACGAAATTGGGCATTAATTTTGAAGTGTTGGATACAAGACTTACTTGCCTAGGAAATAATCTTCTTGTTGGTTCAAAAGTTACGCTCGCTAATCCTGAGTTTTCTGATGGACAAATTAAACAAATTGGAGAGGCATTAAATGTTTCATGTGAAAAAGCTCTAATAACCGATATTAATACTCTTGGAAGTCTTGTTGTTCTTAACGAACATAAGAAAAAAGCATTGCTTACTAATGATGCTACTGATGAGGATATTGCTTTAATAGAGACAAAATTCGAAGTTGAGGTTACTCTCGGTTCTGTAAACATGGGAAGTCCTTATATTCGTTCTGGCCTTGTTTGTAATAAAAATGGTTTTGCTGTTGGAAGTATGTCTGGAGGTCCTGAAATTACCAACGCTGATGATGCATTAGGATTTTTGGAGGATGATGAATGAAACAGGAAGAACAAATGCTTCTTGAATTAAATCAACAACTTGATTACTATCATGAATTAATGGATCAATTAGAACACAATTTAGCGATTTTAAACAAACTAAAAGAAGATCTTATTTCATTGGATAAATTGAAAGAAGGAGATGAAATTCTTGCACCTCTTGCTAATGGAATTTTTTTAGAAGCTAAACTTATTACAGCCAAAAAATTAAAAGTTAATGTAGGCAACGGCGTTGTTGTTGAAAAATCTATTCCAGATACTTTAAAGCTTCTTGAAAAACAAGAAGTTGAAATTTTGAATAGTAAAACTGAGGTCCAAAAAAAGCTTGAAGAATTATATTCTGGCTTTCAGGGTTGAAAATGTTTAAGTTTTTTAAGGAAAAACTAAGTGATGTTGTAAAAAAATTTTCTAAACAGGTTGAAGAAGAATCTGAAATTGTTGAAGAAGTAAAGGAAGTCAAATCTGTTAAAAAGACTCCTAAAGTTGAAAAAACAAAGGCTGTGAAAGAAACAAAACAAAAAGTTGAGAAGAAATCTGAAGTTTCTAAAGAAGAAATAAAAAAAGAAGAAAAGAAAAACATTGAACTGGATAAAGCCACACAAAAAGAATCAGAAAAAATTAATGGAGTAAAAATAACTTACTTTGTTCACGGTACAACCAAGGATAATGAAAAAGATTTAGCCACTGGTTGGAAACCTGGAGAATTATCAACATTAGGAGTACAGCAATCAAAGGAACTTCCAAATAAAATAAAAGATTTAAAATTTGATGTCGTTTTTTGTTCTGATCTAAAACGAGCAGTAGATTCAGCAGAATTAAGCTTCAAAAATGAGTATAAAATTATTAAGGATAAGCGATTAAGAGAAGCTGATTACGGAGATTATACTCTGACTTCTTCTGCGGATTTTAAAGACAAACTTACGGATTTTGTTGAAACTCCTTTCCCAAATGGAGAAAGTTACAAACAAGTTAAGAAAAGACTTGCAGAATTCACAAATTACCTTTTTGAAAACCATTATGGAGAACATGTTGCAATAGTTGCACATCAAGCACCTCAATTAGCTTTAGATGTTTTATTAACTGAAAAAACTTGGGCGCAAGCAATTGCAGAAGATTGGAGATTAAAAAAAGCATGGCGACCCGGATGGGAATATTTTATCTCAAAAGAAGTTGAAGTTCCTGAAATTAAGGAACAAAAAGAAGAGAAAAAAGGTTTTTTCTCGAAAATTTTTGGTAAAAAAGAAGAATCAAAAGATGATCACGAAGAATTAGAAGAAGTTCAAAAAGAATCTGAGTCGCCAAAAGAAAAAGAACAAGAAAAATCACCTGAAATCAAATCAGAAAAACCAAAAGAAACTATTTTCAAAAAAGTTTCTGATTCATTCACAAAGTTTTCTTTATCAGACGAAAAATTTGAAGAATTGTTTTGGGATCTCGAAGTAACATTATTAGAAAATAATGTTGCTGTTGAAGTTATTCAAAAGATCAAAGACGATCTTAGAGAAGAATTGACCAAAGATAAGATTTCTAGAAAAAATCCTCAAGAAATTATTCATGATTCTCTTGTTAAGTCGCTCAATGAAGTCTTAGATGTTCCTCCAGTTGATTTAATTTCAGAAATAAAAAAGAAAAAGCCATATGTTATTGCAGTTATTGGAGTTAATGGTTCTGGAAAAACCACAACTATTGCAAAACTTTGCAGTAAATTAAAGAATGATGGATTTTCTATTGTTCTAGCCGCTGCAGACACATTTAGAGCAGCCGCAATTCAACAATTAGAGGAACACGCAAATAAATTAGACATAAAAATGATTAAGCACGATTATAATTCTGATCCTGCTGCTGTAGCTTTTGATGCCGTACGTCACGCAGAGTCAAAAAATCTCGATGTTGTAATCATAGATACTGCAGGAAGGTTACATTCTAATGATAATTTAATGAATGAGTTAAAAAAATTAATCAGAGTTAATAAGCCTGATTTCAAATTGTTTGTAGGTGAGTCAATTACTGGAAATGATTGTGTTGAACAAGCGAAAAAATATAATGAATTGATTGGTATAGACGGTATAATTCTTTCCAAAGCAGATGTTGACGAAAAAGGTGGTGCTGCACTTAGTATTTCTTATATAACTAAAAAACCTGTTTTGTTTATAGGAACAGGACAAGAATACAAGGACTTGAAGGAATTTAATAAGGATGAAATTATTAAGAATCTTGGTTTCTGAGCACTGTACATTTAAGAGTAAAGTATTTTAATACAAACAGGTTTTTATTCTCAATGGGAACATATTCACATTCGAGACTTTCTACTTTTGAGCAGTGTTCTTTAAAGTATAAGTATGCTTACATAGATAAAGTAGAAACTGACATTGTTAGAACTGTTGAAACGTTCATGGGTGATCTTGTTCATCAGACTCTAGAAAAATTGTACAAAGATCTTAAATTTTTGAAATTAAATGAACTTAAGGAATTATTAAATTTTTACAATGATCTTTGGAAAAAGCATTGGGTTGAAGGAATTCTTATTGTAAAAGACCAGTACACAGAAGATAATTATCGTTTAATGGGAGAAAAGATGATTTCTGATTATTATAAGCATTATCATCCTTTTGATCAAACTAAAACTATTGGTCTTGAAACGCAGGATTTTCTTGATCTTGATGATAATTATAAAATTCACGTCAGAATTGATCGTTTAGCGTCTCCTAAGGAATGCGCATATGAAATTCACGATTATAAAACAAATTCTAATTTAAAAAAACAGGACGAATTAGATCATGATAGACAATTAGCAATTTATGCATTAGGGGTTAAAAAATTGTATCCAGATGCAAAAGAAGTAATTCTTGTCTGGCATTTTTTAGCTTTTGATAAAGAGATGAGAAGTTATAGAACTACTGAGCAACTTGAAGAGCTTAGGAAAGATATTCTTTCTTCGATTGCAAAGGTAGAAAAAGAAAATGAGTTTA
>PCYF01000053.1 GCA_002762915.1 Candidatus Woesearchaeota archaeon CG10_big_fil_rev_8_21_14_0_10_32_9 | reverse complement strand
GTACTGCGCCGACAAGAGATATTATGGCCTTGTTACAACTAGATATAATCAAAATTCAACGTGGAGAAGGTAAAGATCCGATTTATACTGCGGATGATGTTAAAGAGATGGTTAAACACACAATAACTCTTGAGTATGAAGAAGTTTCTGATATAACTCCCGATGTAAGAATTACATTGTATAATGCGGGGCACACTCTTGGCAGCGCAATGATCCATATTCATATTGGTAATGGTTTACACAATTTATTGTATACTGGAGATATTAAGTTTGCAAAGACCAGATTATTGAGTCCGGCATCTACTCAGTTTCCAAGACTAGAAACAGTAATGATTGAAAGTACCTACGGAGGTCGTGAGAATGTTATGGAGACTGTTGTGACTCAGGATAAAATTTTGCAGGATATTATTATTTCCACTGTTAATCGTGGCGGTAAAATATTGATGCCTACTCTTGGAACTGGAAGAGGACAAGAAGTTATCATCATGGTTGAAAAACTTGTTAGAGAAGGTTTGATTCCTAACATTCCTATTTATATTGACGGAATGGTTTGGGATATTACTGCAATCTACACAGCGTATCCTGAATATTTGAATAATACAATAAGACAGCAAATTTTTCATAAAGACAATAATCCTTTCTTAAACACAGTAATAAAACAAGTTGGAAGTCAAAAAGAAAGAATTCAAATCATGGAAGAAGAAGGTCCGTGCATTTTACTTGCAACATCAGGTATGCTTCAAGGAGGACCATCTGTTGAATATCTAAAAGGTCTTGCTGAGGACAAGAGACACACATTAGTATTTTCTTGTTATCAAGGAGAAGGAACTCTTGGAAGAAGAATTCAAAGAGGAGAAAAAGAAATCATTTTCAGAGAAGGCCAAAGAGAAGAAATCATGAATATTAAAATGGAAGTAACAAGAATTGAGATTTCTGGTCACGCCGATAGAAGAGAACTTATGGCTTTTATTCAAAGATTGAGTCCTAGACCTAAGAAGATACTTGTAAATCACGGAGAACAAGGAAGATGTTTAGATCTTGCCAGTTCTATTCACAAGCAGTTTAGAATAGAAACTGAAGCTCCGAGAAATCTTGAAGTTGTTAGAATTAAGTAATTTTTTGAATAAATTTTTTGTTTTTTCTTTCTCTTTTAAGTCGTTTTCTAGAAAGATTTATAAGGATTGTTTTGACTATGTTCTTTTATGTCTTTTGAAGAACCTGTAATGGCTCCCTTGGATATAAGATATAAGGGAATTTATGATCTTGATGGTATTTACAAACTAATGAGGCAGTGGTTTGATGATAGAAAATATGATTTCATGGAAAATTTGTACAAGGACAAAGTTGCATCTCCATTCGGAAACGAAGTGGAGCACAATATGACTCCTGAAATACTGGTGAATGACTTCATCAAGTTTCATATTCAAGTCATCACTAAATTTTATGACTATAAAGATTTTGAAGCGGAGATAGGCGGGGAGAAAAAAATGGTTTCCGATGGAAGATTCTTTATTAAACTCTCTGCAACAATAGAATTTGATTATCAAAATAGATTCAAAACTCCTTTTCAGAAGAAATTGTTGTTTTTCTTGATAAAAACTCTTCTTGTACGTTACTATGAATTCAAGTATTATGATAAATTGACGTATGATTTGTACGACTTGCAAGCTAAATTAAAAAAGTTTATAAAAATGGAATCGGAGTATAATGCGTATTAACCATGCCTGAAATAAGAAATTTAACATACGGGGAATCCTTTATATACAAAGGTTTGATTAATGTGAAAGAGCTTTATGCTCTTATTGACAAATGGTTTAAGGATCATGGTTATGAAAAAAATGAGCTGTGGAATTTTGAAGAAGTTTACGAAGATGGTAAACAAATAACTCTCAAAATAGAACCGTATAGAAAGATTTCTGATTATGCAAAAATAACTATTCGTATGACTGTTCATTTGAGAAAATTGCAAGAAGTTGTTGTTGAAAAAAAAGACTTAAAATTAAAATTAATGAAGGGCGATGCTCGTTTCGTTTTTGATACATTTATTGTCACAGACTACGAAGGTCACTGGGAAACGAAACCATTCTATTTCTTTGTTAAAACTATTGCAGAAAAGTTCTTGTACAAATCATACATTGACAGATACGAAGAAGTTCTTTTAAGAGACAAAGAAATGATTAAGCGAGAATTAAAAAGTTTCTTGAACATGCAAAGATTCTAAATCTAGAAAAAATATTTTTTTAGTAGAAATAGTAATTCTGGATGAAATTTTTCTCCGTTGTTTATCATTTCTTTTATTTTATCTAGTTTAAAAAAGCAGATTTTTTCCACATCCACTTTGTCTAGATGGAATGGACCATTGAATGTAGTTTTGAAGGTAACTAAAAATTTATCAGGAGTCCCTTCTCCAGAATAATAATCTTTGCTAAAATATTCTAATTTGCTTTTTGTTCCAAGTTCTTCTTCATATTCTCTTAATGCCGCTTCTTCGTAGGATTCTCCTGCGCGTACATGGCCTCCGACCGCCGTTGACCAATGATTCGGGCAGAATGTTACATTAGAGCTTCGTTTTTGCAGAGCCATTTCGTTTTTATCGTTAAAAATTAGAATGTGTACTATTCTGTGGATTAAACTTTTCGCATATATTTCTTGTCGAGATGTTTTACCTATGACGTCATCTTGTGGATTTACTATATCCATGTATTCCATTTTTTTGGTCTCTACTTGATTTAAACGCCGCGGCCCGGATTCGAACCGGGAATCCCAAAGGGACCAGCTCTCAAGGCTGGCGCAATACCAGGTTATGCGATCGCGGCATAGCTCTAAGAAAATCTGCGTGTTTTTTAAAGTTATCTCAAAAAGTCCATTTAAGGGGAATAAAACAACAAAAAAATCCTTTATTCTTCGTTACAATAAATTATTTAAACTTAGTTTCCCAAGAAAATTACACGAACGGTACAGGGTGCAAGCATAAAGCCTAACAAACACGACAGGTATGTTCAACAATTGGTCAAACAAATCAGTTCTGACTACGACGATATTTCTACTCATCTAAAACTCGAGAGAAAACGAAGAGTTATTGCTGAAATTGATGTTATTGCAAGAAGAGGTAAGGAATTGCATTTATTTGAAGTTAAATGTAGCCATCGTATAACCAAAGCAAAAAAGCAATTGTTTAAAGTAAAAAAGATTTTTAAAAGTTATGATACAACTTGTTTTTTTTATTGTGGTGCTGGAGACAAATTAATTGAGATCGTTTAGCTGTCTTTGATTTTGATTCTCTGCTACTTTTTTGTATGTTGCCCAGGTTTTTCTAAAGAAGTCATATTTTTTCCAGTTATTTTTCAGAAAAGAAATTGTTCTAGGATCTGAAGGATATCCTGATCCGAATTCAACGTTGTGTTTTTGTTTGATTTTTTCTATTTCAGCATCACGCGTTACTTTTGCAAGTATGGATGCTGCGCCTACAATAACATAATTAAGATCAGCTTTGTGTTCAGCAATTATTGTTGTGTTTACTTTAACAAAATTTTGAACATATTGTCTATATGCTGGAATATTAGTTGATGGACAGTCAAGAGTTACTTTATCACTCTTTACTGAATTAATTAGCATTGCAGACGTTTTTGCTTCTAGTTTGTTTAAGTTCATCTCAGGATCATTTAGCGAGTCATCTATTTCTTGAGAAGAGATTATTACAATTTTGTGATTGCATATTTTTTTTATTTGTTCAAAAAGTCTTTCTCTTTGAAGGGGACTTAATAATTTAGAATCTTTTACTCCGATTTCAGAAAGTTTATCTAGATTTTTTTCATCGGTTGCGCATATACACATAACCATTGGACCTATTACCGGGCCTCTTCCTGCTTCTTCAACTCCTGCAACAATCATTCAGATTATGATGTATCGAAGACTTTATAAATTTATTTTATAATTTTTTATTTTATGATTAATTCTGTGCTTGCAGCTTTTCTAGCCATGGTTTGTTGGGGGATCGGAGATTTTTTAATTCAAAAAAGTACTCGACGAATAGGCGTATCAGAAACTCTATTTATCATAGGTTTTGTGGGGAGTTTTGTTTTGTTGCCTTTTGTTTGGACTGATTTTGCACTAATAGGTAAATTTGAAATGATTTTGTTCTTAATTTTCTTTGGAATATTTACTTTTTTTGTAAGCATGGCTGATCTAAAGGCTTTGCAAGTAGGAAAATTATTTGTAGTGGAAGTGTTGTTGGAATTAGAACTTCCTATTACTATTATTTTGGCTGTTTTATTTTTACAAGAATCTTTATCTTTGCCGTTGATTGGGTTATTTGCATTGATTTTGGTTGGATTAGTTTTAGTTGCGTTACCTAAACTTCATTTTATTAAACATTTTGTTCTTGAGCACGGAACGTATCTTGCAATTCTAGCAGCTCTGGGTATGGGCATTATTAATTTTTTAACAGGATATGTTGCAATAAATATTTCTCCGTTAATGAGTGTTTGGTTTGCATGGTTTATTTTTACAATTATAACTTTTGGTTATCTTGTTAAGCAGAAAAAATTTGTTTGGAAAAAGTATTTTATTAATTCTATAAATTTTTCTACAATTCTTATGTGTCTTTTAGATACAGCAGCTCGGGTCTTTTTTGCATTCGCAATTGTTGGTTCGGGGTTATCAATTGCAGTAGGTATAACTGAAAGCTATCCGGCTATTGCTCTTTTTTTAGGAGTTCTTGTTAACAAAGAAAGAATCAGTAAACATCAATTAATTGGCGCAGTTCTAGTCATAATTGTTAGTGTGTGTATTGGATATTTCTTTGGATAAATTTATTTTTAGAAATTAAATGGACTTTTTATTTTGTTGTCATTCGAAGTATTCTTTTAGTTCTTCTTCATTTTTTGCTTTGCTTATTTTTACACGCAATTCTGATCCTCCAACTATTCCTTTTGTGAATTGCATCGCTTGCGTTCTTTTACTTGCAAAAGTTATTGTTTTATATTCTTTTGAAAGCTCAAGATATTTTAAAAAAGTTTTTTTCTTTTCTGTTGCGTCTTCTTTATTCCAGCTTCCTGTTCGTAGATGGCTGTTTATTTGTCCAAAGATGTGAGGGTTTCCCATTGCGCCTCTTCCTATCATAACATAATTACAGCCAGTTTCTTCAAGCATTCGCTTAGCATCTTCTGGAGTTTTTATATCTCCATTTCCAACCACAGAAATTTGTTCGTTGACAGTAGCTCTAAGCTCCTTGATCATTTTCCAGTCAGATTTCCCAGAGTATCCTTGTTTTATTGTTCGAGAATGCAGTGTTATCATAGAAACTCCGCAATTTTCTGCTATTTTTGAAATTGGTTTCCACAGATAACAATTACTTTCATTAACACCGATTCTCGTTTTAAGAGTTATAGGTTTATTTACTGATGAAACTAATTTAGAGAATAATTTTTCTACATGATCAGGTTTTTGTAATAATGCTGCGCCGGCCATTTGTGAGGTGATGTGTGGTGCTGGACATCCCATGTTGAAGTCAATTATATCAAAGTATGGTTCAACTATTTTTGCAGCAGCAACAACTTTGTCTATTTCATTTCCAAATAATTGAACAGAAACGGGTCTTTCCTTTTCAGAAAATTCAATAAAATCAGTTATTTTTCCTGTTCCTTTTTCAAATTCTTTATGTTTTGCAATTATTGCATGTACACTGGTAAGTTCTGTTACAACTAATCCTGCACCAGATTCAGAGCACAATTGTCTGAACGCAGGGTCAGTAATGCCCGCCATTGGGGCAAGAAAGGCTTTACTTTTGAATTCTGGAAGTTTCATGTAATAGTTGGATAAATCTCGGTTTTTATAAGATTTTTGAGACTTTACAAGATTTCACGCATTTTTACAGTGCTTTAGAGTGATTTCATATAATTTGATGCTAAGAAGGGCTTATTTAAAACAAAAATATTAAAAACAGATGATGATTCTGATTTAGTGTAGGTGATTCTCCTATGAGTAAAAAAAATAAGAATAAACCAAAAAAAGTAAGTGTTAAGAAAGAAAGATATTCAAAATTTCATAAAGATAAATCGGGAACATTGGATATTTCAATGCCTGAACTTTCTGATGAGCAAACAAAAGTAAGAAGAGACGATGATTCTAGAATTGATAGATTCTTGAAATTCTCAAAGAATTCGCCTCCAAAAGAGATTGTTGCTAGAAAAGAAAAGAGTAAAAGATAAAACTCTTTTTTTTGATTTTTTTGATTTAATTTGTGTTTTTCTAAAAGTTTTTTCAATCGTGTCAGTAGGGCTCTCGTTATTATTTACGTGTTCAAATTTATTTAGAAAATAGTAGCGGGGGGAAGATTTGAACTTCCGACCTCAGGGTTATGAGCCCTGCGGGCACTCCTGGCTGCCCTACCCCGCTATAATCATCGTGAAACGAGGGTTTATTTATAAACTTTATTGCGAGATAGGTGCAGGAAACTTTTTATATTCTGTTTTTTTAAAAGGATTTATGAGTTTAAAAAAATCAGTTTTATTGTTATTCTTTATTCTTTTATTTGTAAATCAAAGTTTTGCTTTTGATATGAAAGTTTCTTTGACTTCTCCAGAAAATATGAATTTAAATGGGCAAGTTGCATATTATAATTTAAGAGAAAGTTCTGGAGTGGAAATAAACGGTTCTTCAATTGTCGAGGGTTCATCTATGTTGATTGAAAATGTGGTTGAAGGTAATTATTCTTTAAGTGTTGATTTAGATGATTTGCAAACTGAGAGTTATGATTATTTTGGGACTTTTAATGGATTTGTTGAAGAAAATAAAATTATTAATTTGTTTGTTTTACCTATTGGTTCGATTAGTGTTTCTGTTGTAGATGCAAATAATAAACCAATCAAACGAGCTTTGTTAAGAATTGATTGTTCTAAAAGTTATGGATCTAACGGATATTTTAGGACAGATGAGTTTGGTGTTGTAAATGTGCCTCGTTTGCCTGAAGCTTCTTGTTTAATTAGGTGTGCTGTTGATGATTATGTTAAAAACAGGGATATTAATGTTACTAAAGGACTTCATCAGAAAGTAGATTTTGAATTTGATGAAATTAAGAGTGATTTTAATTATTTATTTTCGGTTATTGTTGTTGTGCTTGTTGTTGGTTTTTTTGGATTCATCTTTTTTTCAAAAAGAAGTTATAGAAAAAATATAAAGAAAGATGTTGTTAAAAATAATTCTGCTTCTAAAGAAGATCTTCTAATTACGCTTAATGAGTCAGAGCGTAAAGTTGTTGAGTTTTTGTTACACGAAAAAGAGTCTTCTTCAAATAAAAATAATTTTTTTGTTAATCAGGCAAATATAATTCATGGCGCGGGAATTCCTAAGACTACTTTAGTAAGATTGTTAAGTTCTCTTGAAAAGAAGAAAATTCTTGAAGTTGAAAAGTTCGGTAAATCAAAAAGAGTAAGATTTACGGCTTGGTTTGATAAAAAATAGCTTTTTTGAGCTTTTTCTTAAATTTGGTCCGTTCTCTAAGATTCATTTGCCAAATGAAGAGCATCGGTCTTTTTATTGCGATGAGAGGACCGCTCAAAGATTATATATGAGATTCACTTTAATTACCTTTATGATTGCCTTGACAAAAGGCAATACTTGATTTGAGAAATTCGAATTAAGAAAT
>PCYF01000029.1 GCA_002762915.1 Candidatus Woesearchaeota archaeon CG10_big_fil_rev_8_21_14_0_10_32_9 | reverse complement strand
TGTCATTGTAAAATTGTCTTGAGTAAGCAATTTTGTTTTCTGTTCCTGATAGTTCTTCTTGTAATTGTAAGAAATTTTCATTTGCTTTTAGTTGAGGATAATTTTCAGCGACAGCAAATAAACTTTTCAAGGTTTCTGTTAATGCTCCTGATGCTTTTGCTTTTCCTTCTTTTGTTCCAGCATTCATTACAGCAGTTCTTGCTTTGGTTACATCAGTGAATACACTTTTTTCATGTTTTGCGTATCCTTTTACAGTTTCAATTAAATTTGGAATCAAATCGTTTCTTCTTTTTAATTGTACATCTATTTGTGCCCAAGCATTTTCTACTTGATTTCTTAGTCCAATTAATGAATTGTATAAGATTATAATCAATAATGCTACTAACACCACAACCCCTAATATTATCCATTCAATCATTTTTAATCACCTTGTACCTTTGTTGCAAGTTTTATGTCTTCTGATTTTATTGTTTTTCTTCCTGCATGATTTGAATATTTTACTGCACTTTCTCCTATTTTTAGTGCGTATGTTTCTAAAGCTTCTTTTAGTGCAACTTTTGCTTGTTCAGCAACCCTATATGCTCCTGCATCTTTAAGTAATCTTTCCATTGCAGCTAAAGGTATTCCTTTTTTGTTAGCCATATCATTCCCCCTCCAAATATTACGAAAGAATCCTAATTTATAAATATTATGAAAAACGAAACCTATTTCGGCCTTTAATTTAAAATCAGGGTTTTTTTGGCAAATTTAAGAAACTATAAAAAGGAGCAAGAGTTGTTTTTAGCATGTCTTTAAAGAGTAGAGGAACCAATGCCGAACGTGATCTCGTTCACAAGTTCTGGGAAGTTGGATGGGCTTGTTTTCGTGCTGCAGGCTCAGGATCCACTAGTTTTCCTTCTCCGGACTTAATTGCAGGAAATAATCTTAGAAAGCTCGCCATTGAGGCGAAGATCACAACTGAATCTAGAAAGTATTTTACAGCTAAAGAAATACTTGAATTAAAAGACTTCTCTGAGAAATTTGGTGCTGAACCTTGGGTTGCTATTCGTTTCTTTAGAAAACCTTGGAAATTTCTTCCCATTGAAGATCTTGTTCAGAGTAAAGGTAGTTTTTGCGCCACACAAGAAGTAGTAGAAAGAAGAGGTTTTTCTTTCGAAGAACTAATCAAATCCTGATCACATTCACTTCCAAGTAGTAACTTCTAGAAATATTTATAAATTCGAGAGTGTTCTTCAAGCTCTCAGGTGAAATAAATGTTATCCTTACAACTGCGTCAAGAATTATCTCAACAACAAAAACTTGAACAAAAAATAGAGCAAAAAGTAGAATTAAATCAAAAACTAAGTCAAAAAGTTAGTCTTGAATTGTATCTTGAGGTAGAGGATTTCATGAAGGGACTTATAAGAAAAGTAAATAATAGAAATAGTTGGAAGAACTTTAACAAACACGATTTCAAATTCACTTATGCCGCAGTAAAATATGCTGAAGTAAAACACATTGTTGATGTTACAGGTCCAGGATTTGCACACTGTCAATATAACATGTTTGATGGAATACAACGAGGAGATTGGACTCTTTTTGTAGTTACAGATATGATTCCAACTGAATTCGAACAATATGTCGCACTACACGAACGAGGAGAACAATTATCTTTGGGAAATCACTATTTTGCAAGTAAACTTGAATTTGCAGCAGTTGGAAAAGATTGGATAACAAAAAAATATGCTTCTTGGATTGATCAGAAAATGCCAACTAAATTCACTGATCTTACAATACCTGTGTTATTTCCTTTAATTCCGGATGATTTTCTGGATGAATTAAGAAATATGGGCAATGATGTAGATGAGCAAAGACACGCCGAAGATTTCATAGAAGAAAATCCTTTGCCTGAATTAGTCATGAAAAAAGCTCTTACATATGAACAAATAAATCAAGATTTAATTTCAACTATGATTAAATCTATTGGTCCTGCGCAACAAGCAATATATAATGCCTCGCTCAAAAGCGGAGATCCTAATGTAGCACTACTTGAAGTACAAAAAATATTAAAGAATAATATTTTAACAATTCATCCTAAATTACTATCAGTATATTCTGACAAAATAGTTGCAGAAAAGTTTATACAAGCATTTGAAATAATTAAAGATTCTTACATTAAAACGTATGATTGTTCTCTTCAAATGAAAGCAGACACAATTAAAGAAACTCTACATTTAATAAGAGAAAACAAGCCATTTTTAATATATAAAAATATTAATTAGATCTTAAATTTAGTACTGCCGAGTAGTAATAATTCGAAACATTTAAATACTAAATCTTCAACATACACCTTATGAATCTTAAAAAAATACTCTACTCAACACTTATTGTTGCGTCAAGCATAGGCTTCACTCTAGGCGTTACAAGTTGCAAAAAAATAGATGAACCACTAAAAGATTCAATTAGAAAAAAAGAAACGGTTCAGATGACAACTGAAGCAAAAATCAACATCATAAAAAAATACGCGGATGACTTTGTTGATACAGATAAACCTAACGCTTTATATCTTATTCCTAAAGAAGATGACCTTGGAGCATATACTTCCAAAGAATCAATTGAATTCTACAATAATCTAAAAAAGAATTATGATACAAAAATAAAAATAATCAGTAGAAGACGTGAACTTTATGATGCCATATTAAATACTCCCAATATAGATTTATTAGGCATAGGAGGGCATGGAGACGGATTTAGCGCCACATTTGGAACATTTCCACTAAAACAATTTTCTGAATTAAATGATATATTCACAAATTATAGTTTCAACAAAAATTTAGAAAAGATCCTCAATAATGATCCGATAATTAGAAAAGAAGGATTTAGGGAAGATTCAATACGTAATGCAAAAATAAATCAACTTAAGAAAAAAATAGACACAGAATTAGATGAAATATATTTATCACAAAAAAACTCAGAAACTAAAAAATATCTAGAATTATTAAACCCTAACGCAACAATATTTCTAGATGCCTGTAGTGGCGGAAAATATTCTTTTGCAGACAGCATTAAAAAGTGGGCCGGCCCAAACAGAACAGTTTTCGCAGCAACAGACGAGTATAGTGCAAAAGACATACATGTAAATTCATACTATCCTTTTGACATAAAAATCACAAAACCTGAGCATTTAACATCAGGCGCTCTAATTAGACGAGATATAACTTATAAAAAATGAATCATATTTTAATTGCATTCGGATCAAAAACATAGCTATGTTTATCGTCAAAGTATCCGCATCTAAAATTTTCTAGAGGTATTCCTGTTCTTTTTGAGAGCATTATTGCATAGAAATATGTTTGTGTTGCAGCATGTTTTTCTCTATGCGCATTTGGTTTGTAATCCCAGATCCAAATTTTTCCATTCTCTATTCGCACAAGATCTATGTGTCCGGATAATGGCAATTCAGATTTCAACAAATTTTCAAAATTCGCGAATTCTTCTTTGTGCAACCATATAGGAATTTCTATTCCAATTGTTTTATTGTCATAAGAAAGCATAAACATTTGCACGTTCATGTGCGCATTATCATAGTAATTGCTTTCTAGTCCCATTCTTGCAAGTAAACTAACTTCGTGTTCTAATTCTTCCAAATCTTCACCAACTGAAAATTTTAGAACTGAACTTCTCGGCCCTTCTTGAAAATATATTGAAGGACAATTTTTCATAACAACCAAAAGATAATCCTCTAATTGCTGAAATCCATCAGAACACAGATCAGTAAGCTTCTCTTTATGCAATCTAAAGTGATACTGTGCGCCATGCATTAAAGAAGTATTAAGAATCATAAAAAAATAGTGAAAAGAAATAGTATAAAAAAGTACTTATTTTCTTTTAACTTTTCTTGCTTTTTTCTTTGCTACTGTTTTTGTAGCTTTTTTTCTTGAAGAAAACATTCTTTCTATATCTTTTTCTTCTGTTTCTATTCTATGTTCCTCAGAAATTACTCTGTGAACTAGAGCTTCGATGTGAACATCTATTCTTGCTATTCTTCTTTCCATTAATACTAGAACTCTTAAGCTGTAGACTATTGCGAATAATGTTCCTATTATTATTGCAAGTATTACCGTTTCCAATCCCATTTTCATAACACCTCTTCTTTAAATGTGATTTATATGAACTTTTTATTGAATTGAGTATTTAAATTTTTTGGCTAGTTTCTTCAATCAATCTTATAAATAATGGCTGTTTTCTTCAAGTATGGTTAATTATGAATTTTGCATAACTCAAGAAAGAGGTTGTGAAGAGTTTTCTTCAAAGGAACTAAGCGCTAGATTTTCAACCAAGTCCAAAATCGAAAAAGGATTTGTGACATTTAAAGCAGAATTGGAAAAAGCTGTAGAAATTTGTTATTCGGCCCAAAGCATCAAACGTGTTCTACTCAAGATTTCATCAGGTAGTTTCGAAGAATTTGAAACATTACTAGAAAAAGTGTTCTCAGACTTAGAAAATTTTTCATTAGATTTTATTAAATTCTCTTCATTTAGAGTTGAATGTGAAAGAATAGGAGAACACGAGTTTAATAGCGTGAACGTTGAGCAAGAATTAAGCAGATTATTGAAAGATAAAACTAACGCTGAAGTAAATCTTGCAAATCCTGATGCCTCTTTTTTTATTCAAGTGTTAGATGAGTCGTTTATTTTCGGAATTGACTTTGGCGGCAGAGATTTAAGCAAAAGACAGTATCTTTTATTTAATAATCCAAACAACATAAAGGGAACTTTGGCGTTTGATCTTCTGTTATTTGCAGATTACACAAAGAAAGATGTTTTATTAGATCCTTTCTCTCTAGCAGGAACTATTTGTATTGAGGCGGCAAATTTCACATCTAGTCTTCCTTTAAATTATTACACAAAGAATTTTGCATTTTCTAAAGACATATTTGAAAAAGATTTTTCTGATATTCTAAAAAAACTTGACTCCAAAGCAATAACCACCTCTTCTCCAACTATTTTCAGTTCAGATTCTTCTTTTAATAATACTTCTGCTCAAAAAAAGAATGCTAAGATAGGTGGTGTTGAGAAATTTATCTCATTTTCAAGAAAAAACGTTGAAGATCTTGATTTGAAGTTTTTTGAGAAAGATGTTGATTTAATTGCGTCGAAAATAATCGAGCCTTCAAAAAGTGTGCCTGATCACGTTTGTAAATCCGTATATACTCATTTGTTGAGAAATACTGATGAAATTCTTAATAAAAAAGGACGAATGGCATTTATTTTTAGAAATCCTGATTTTTTTGTGGAACTTAGTGAAGGATTTGGTTTTAGTCTAACTAAGAAAAGTGAAGTTTGGCAAGGTAAACAAAATTTCTATTTCTGTCTATTTGAAAGGAAACAAGCAAAAAAGTTAAATAACCCAAGTAAAAAGTAATAGAATAGCATTACGGAGGGGATTTACTTGAATTGTGACATGTGTGGTAGAGAAGGACAATTATTTGACGCAGACGTAGAAGGTAGTGTTTTAGTGGTTTGTACATCTTGTACTAAATTTGGAACAGTTCTTAGAAAACATGCCGAAGAGAAGTATGTTTCCAAGTATGTTGAGACTAAAAAAAAGGAGGAAGAATCCAAACCTGTTAATATTATTGTTAGTAATTATGCTTCTTTGATTAAAAAGTCAAGAGAAAAAAGAGGTCTCAAGCAAGATGAATTTGCTAAGCTTCTTCAAGAGAAGGAATCTGCCATTCAACATCTTGAATCTGGAAAACTGGAGCCTAGCATAGTTCTAGCTGAAAAAATAGAAAAACAACTCAAAATAAAATTAATTGAAGTTTACAGAGAGCCTGTTATTGCTGAATCTTCTACTGAAACTACTCGCGGACCTTTAACAATTGGAGATTTAATAAAATTCAAGAAAAAATGAACTCGCGCAATTACACGATTTTATTGTTAGTACTTATTATTTTACTAGGAATTATTCTGAGACTTTGGCCTATTCAAGTTGCACACTGGTGGGATGAAACTTCTTATTTGCAAAATGCAGAAGTAATCTTCTCAGGTAGTTCTAATTATGATGAATTCCAAATAAGACCTCCTTTGCTATCTTTATTAATTGCAGGCATGTTTATTTTTTATCATAATACTTTTTCTGCAGGAATTTTAACTGCACTTTTAGGAAGTCTTGGAATTTTTTTCATATATTTACTAAGTAAGCGTATTTATGATGAAGATGTTGCATTAATTGCAGCAGCAATATACAGTTTTTCCCCCGTTCTTGTTGAATCAGGTCATTGGATTATGACTGAGGCTCCAGCCCTAAGTCTTTTAATTGGAGGAATATATTTTTTTATTAAATCTGATTTCAGAAATAATTACAATTTATTTCTCTCCGCGTTGTTCATAGGATTAGCAATTTTAATGAGATTTACTTCAATTATTATTGCAGGGATTTTTGTTTTATATGCTTTAATGAACAATAGGACTTTTAAGTTTATTAAAGAGAGACTTCTTATTTGGGGAGTTTACATTCTGGCGGTGCTTGCACCTTATTTGATTTGGGTCCAGGTTAAATACAATTTTTTTCTATTCACAATCATTCGTGCAAATGTTGTAGTTTCTGATTACAATGAACCTTTCTTTTTTTATTTTATATCATTATTCACTTATTTTCCTCCTCTATTAATCGCAGGGTTACTTTTAATAATCTACAAGAGTTTCAAAAAACCCAAATACTCATTAATTGAGAAATTTCTAATCGTTTGGTTTTTTATATATTTACTCTACATAACTTTGACTCCGCACAAAGAGGTAAGATACATGCTTCCTCTGTTGCCTCCTTTAATTATTCTGACAAGTTATGAACTAAGAAATTTGTTAAGAAACCTATTTTCTTCAAAAAATAAACAACATAGACACATAAATAAAAGAAATGTATTTTTCAAACAGTTTGGAAAATATTCACTTGTAGTTTTAATTTTATTAATTTCAATATATTCTTTTCAAGCATCTTTTGTCAGGATAAATCAACCTTTAATTAACACACATCCTACGCTAGAAATAACTATTGCTGAATTCATTAAATCTTCTAACAACACCGCTAATTTAATTTACAGCAACAGCGAATTTCCAGTCCTCGCATACTACACAGGATTAAAAGTTTCTCCAATATATGCTAGAAATTCTGATTTTTACACTTTTTACGAAAATTACATGACAGACCCGGGCCTATTTATTTATTACAAAGAGCGATCGGAAGAGCCGCCATTAGAATGGTTGGAAGAAAATGAAAGATTTACTTTCTTAAAAAACATATACACAATATACATTTACTCATACAAATAAGTATAAACTAGAATAAAACTATTCACACAGTTGTTGTTTTACATCAGGGGATGAATATTCTCGGCAAAGTATTTCTTTTAATTGAGTTTTGTCCATTAGAGGACTGTATGCTTTGTCATTAATTATTAAAGTGGGATATTGTGTAATATTATATGTTGCTTTGAACAACTCTATGATTGGTTCTCTATCCTTAAAAGTTTCATCAATAGAAAATATCAATATGTTATCTTTTAGAACTCGTTTATAATAATCTAATACATTTGCTTGTGAAGAGCAATCTGCACAAGATGAATCGTCCGAGTAGAAATAAATTACAGTCACGAAGTCATAATTTTGTGGACAGAATTTTTTTAAGTTTCTTGATATTTGCCAAAACTTAATCTGAGATATCATATACTCTCTTTTTAGATTTTGAAAATCTTCTTTCTTCACATCGGCCTGTTCATAATAATTATCTATTCTTATTCTATTGTCTTCCAAATCGATCATAAATCTTTGAAATAAAACTTCAAATGCGCCACAACTTTCTGAGAATGGTTCTTCTTGAGCCAATTCATATTGTAATTGCAAACTGGTTAAGTCCAATTTTTGTTTATCGGTTATTTCTTGAAAGTAATTCACTCTTTGTAAGTCCATTACAAATCCTAAAAAGAATCCTAGTAAAAATATTGCTAAAGTAATTATAAAAGCTATAACATATTTTCTTTTCTCAAACTTTCTCATTTTTATTAGTACCGTTTTTTAATTTATAAGGTTTCTTATTTTTTCCAGTCGCTTCCTCTCCCAAGCATGACATCTTTGAATACTCCTAGCCAAACTATTCCTAAAAATAAATAGTACAAGAAGAAATACAATACAAAAGAAATAATCCTTTTTATCAAGAATCTTTCTCTATATACTTTCAAAGATAACCAAATTACAAGTATGCTTAATGCTAAAAATATTACAAATGTTGCAGTAGTTCTTAAATCAACATCGTATAACATTATATCAAACTTCAGAGTACGCATATAGTCTAAAATATTAAAATTGAATAATTTCAACATATTATAAGTGTGTCTAAGTGATTTCCACAGCTCATTTACAACTAAAGATATTACAACAACCCCTAATAATCCTGATATAAGTATTACCGGAAGTTGGAATAAACCGAAATCTCCATATTTTCTGTTAAACATCATTTTTCTATAATCTATTAGATTCTTGAAGGTGCCTAAATTCCATCTATGTCTTTGTTTGTATAGTGCTTTTATTGTGTTTGGTGCTTTTGTATAAACAAATGCATCATTCGCTTGTATTATCCTATAATGCGCCTTTTGTATTCTCATCGCCATCTCCATATCTTCAGTTTTATGTGCTTCTCTGAAGTAACCAATTCGTCTAACAACTTTTGTTCTGTATGTTGATAATGGTCCTGGAGTAACATGTATTGCATTTAATTTGCAAATAATGCTCTTATAGAAATGATTTACAGCATATTCAAACCATTGTATTTTTTGTAAATAATTTTTAGGATTGTATACTTTCAGCACCGGAGAAACTGCGCCAATCTCGGGATCATCAAATTTTTCAACAATTTTTTTTAAAGCATCAGTTTCAGGCATAGAATCAGCATCTAATGTTGCAAAGAGTTCAGTATCAACGTATTTCAACGCATTATTTAATGCAGAATATTTTCCGCCATTTTTTTGAGTTATTATTCTTATATCAGAATATTCTTTTTTTTCTATTAATGTATTCAGATATTTTGTTCCTTTTTCAAGAGTTTTGTCACTAGAACCATCGTCTATAAAAAATAATTTTACTTTATCTCTTGGATAATCCAAATCATGCGTTGCTTTCAATGTGGCAACTATATTTCTTTCCTCATTATAAGCCGGAACCAAGATACTTATTTCAGGCCATTCTTTGTTTTTTCTTTTTTCATCTTTTTCAGGGGCATCAAATAAAACCAGTAACCAGAAAACTACATAATACAATGAAACAAAATATATTACACTTTGTATTATTTCTATCGGTCCCAACATTTTATTTATACTCTAACGCTATATTCACGTTAATTTTCATTATGAATCTCGCCTAAATATCTATATATCTCTATTTCATTATTTTCATACACTTTTACGAACTCTTTTGCATTAATGAGAAAGAACATTAATCCTTCTTCTTTATTATTCCAAATATTTTGTTTCATTTCTGAATCAATAAATATATATCTTATTGAGTTGTTTTGTAAATCTTTTTCAAGAGTCTCTAGATTTTTTGAATAATAAATCTGCTCAGATAAAGTGCTTTTGTTTGAGTATTCATTATATTTATATGATACCCCATCAAGATATGTTTTTCTGCCCGCAAGATTTTGTATAATGAATCCGTTTTTTTCCGAACTTAAAATAATGTCTCCCTTATCTGTCGCAGTTAATTGTGCTGCACCAATAACTTTATCATAACTAACAGTTTTTAGAATTGTAGTATTAAATACAACCATTGAAAATATTAAACTACATATTATGAGCAATAAAGTTATATTTTTTAGAATTTCTAATCTCCATACTCTTGTTATTAAATAATCAATTGCAAATCCAGCATATATTGCAAACAAAGTCAAAGTCATAAGTTTAATAGTCGGATATATGATGGATATAACAAATAATGCGCTTATTGTTAGGATCATTGTCGTTCTCTCTGTAGTTTTTATCCACCAAGAAGCTATTCCGATTATTGCTAAACCTAGAATCATTATTGTGTATCCTTGCAACGAACCGAATTCACTGAATAGTTCTCCAAACCCTAGTATCGTTGGAGTAAAATCTAGAATTAAATTTACTCTAGAAAATACAAATAATAAGATTAATGTTAAAACGTATGCAACTATGTTGCTATACATTTGTTTTCTATCTTTCATATAATTTAACAGAGCCCCCACAACTAGTAATAAAAGAGTTATTCCTCCTATTATAGCATTTGACCAGGTCAATAATATTAGAGTAAGAACAGTAAGTTTATTATTTTTTAGCGCTAAGAATATTGTTGTTAATATCAAAAAATAAATGAGATCTTTTGGAGAAAACACAGTAAAGACATACAATATTGCTGGTGAAATTACCGCAACAATCACCCCATATCTTATAACTTCTTCATTGATTTTCAATTCCTTTAATATTTTAAAGAGCATAAAAAGAGATAATGCTGCAAAAATTATTGGAATTATAACTATTAGAATATTTGTAGGAATATATGTATACGCAAATAGAACATAAAATAAGTTTGTAGGAATTCGTTGTTCTTGTACAAGATCCGTGGTTAATTTTCCTGTGTCTCTTATTTGTTGAATGATTCGCTCATGGTAATAAGTTTCTTCTGAGAGATAAGTCTTCTGTGAAGTAGTTGTTTTAATTAGAATTGGAACACTTATCAGAACTAATATTACTAAAATGAGTAACAAATTATACTTATTTTTAGTTTGAGTTTTTTTCATGTTTATACCGAGTTCAACACACAATTTACTTTGTAAATTATTGGTTCTTGAGTTTGATTATTTTTAGGATAAAGCTTTGTGAAACAAGTTTGATCAACAAACATTAAGTCAGTAAGATTTAATCTATTTTGAATCTGAGTTGTCAAAATGATATAATCGACACCATAGTAATTTAGAGTTTCAAGTGCGCTTGTTAAGAATCTTTGCTTATAGATATCGGTTGTATCTTTATATCTTGTATTTATATTCGGAATAAGCAAGAAATCCTCATCTATAACATTTTTTCTTTGTGAGAAAAAACTCATTACTCCACCCTCATTAGGATATGCTAATACAGTTGAATTTTTTGGAATGTTTTGTCCCAACCAAACAAATGCTTGAATATCTTCTTGTGACGGCCTCACATCAGTATTTGTTAAAAAGTAATTTATATTTGGTATAAATGCAACTAGTGCAAGCACACTTATTATTATTAAAAAATATTTGGAAGCATGTTTTAATTTTAATATTTTGGAAGAATCGTAAAGTCTTTTGAAGGCTTCTGCAGACATTATACACAATGCAACTCCCAAAAAAGTTAATCCTGTAAATAAGTCCAAATATTGTAACCAAATTAATAGGAAAATTGCTGCACAAACGCTCAATAGCAATGTAAGTGTTTTTCTTTTTGTTGTAAACAATGTCAAATAAATGCTTATTAAACCGAATATCAGAGGAATTGCGCCAATACTCAATATGCTTTCCAAGAAAGTTACTTCTGCAAATGATTGACTCAATAACAATGTAGGCATGTTTTGCCATATTATTGATTCTTTGTGAAATAAGAATGCATTTTTGTATATTATCATGTTTACCCAAAATACAAAGAACAAAAAGAAAAGAACTAATTCTGTCGCACGTCTACTTTCTCTAAATCCTTGTATTTTCACAAGCAATATATACAACAATAAGCTTAACACAAGTATAAATGAAGCAGGATGTATCACAGTTATAAGAATCATAGTTATTAACAATTTAATTACATTGGTTTCATCTTTTAACGTGTTTATGAAATAGTATATTGTTAGAAAAAACAATGGAACTACTGCCGAATATACTGATGCATTATTGATTGTGTTATTAAAGAAAATTGGAATTATTCCCGATATTCCTGCAGTTAGTAGTGCTATTGTTTCATCTTCAGTCAAACTCTTTACTATAAAAAATACAACTACAAGAGTCAGTGCAGCTAAAAGATTCGGAATTATTTTTGCAACTAATTCTAAAGGCATAATAAAACTGAATATGGCTAAGAAATAATGATACACGGGACTAAATATGTGTGTTCTTCCAGAATAGCTGATATCATCTTCAAATAAAGGTAAGCCTGTGTGTTTTATATTTTCTACTTGTCTTACAACTGAGTAAGCTTCATAATCTAAAGAAGGTATTTGCATTGCTAGAAATATTCTTGTTCCAAAAATGAGCAAAAATATTACTATTAACCATATTTTCGAAGTTGACTTCATGTGTTAGAAGCCGTAAAGAAGAAGATTTTAAAAAGATAATGGAAAAAAGTGAAAAATTACTCTTCGTCAGCGTTGTAACTAGGTACTGCTGATTTGCTGATTATCATTATATCCCCTATGTTCTTAACCAATTGATGAGGAACTATAACGCCTTTTGCAGAGCCTAGGACTTTTATTAAGAATGAATTCTTAGTTGCTCTTACTTTCCAGCCGAATATTTTTGTATTTGTTACTATAACTTCTTCAACATCACCGAAGTACTCTCCTGTGTCTGTGAATACTCTCATATCGTAGGTTTCTCCTATTCTTTTCATTTTAAGCATTTAAACACCACCTTCACATAGTTATTAATGTTAAAAAAAAGGCATTATTACTATATAAACCTTTTGTTTAAGACCAGAGTTTTGCCTCTTTTAGAACCTCTTCCACGCTCGTAACACAGTCTAAAGCCTTTATTTCGTCTATTGTGAAGAATTTAGCTTCTGAGAGATCATCGCTTACAGTTATATCTGTGTTTTTGGGTTTTGCAAGGTAAAAGAAGACTATTGCGTGATAATCTGCATGTATAGCTATAATTTCTTTAATACATACTAGTTTTTCTAGTTCTACTTCTAAACCTGTTTCTTCAAGAGCTTCTCGTTTTGCTGCATCTTTTGAGGTTTCTCCCCAATCTATTCCTCCCCCGGGCAGCACCCATTTGTTATTAGCATTTACTTTATTTCTTTTTCCAAGAAGAATTTTTCCTTCATGAACTACTATTACTGCACTTCCAGGTCTAGGATTTTTTATTATCATACTTAAGAAACATTAATCAGACTTATAAAATTTATCTAACAAAGCTAATCGTCTTTTTAATAACTATTGTACATAATCTAATAAACGATACATTCTTGTTAGTTCTAGTTTGGCATGAATTGCTGCATTAACATTAAAAACAAACACTTTTCCTTGCTCTTTATATTTCATAATTTGTATAAGACTACTTGTAGTTATTTGTTCAACTTTAGCTAAATTCAGAAGAACGTCATAACTTTGATTAGCAGAGTTATGGTTTAATTTTGGCAATTCGCTAAGAATTTTTTCTTCTGGAACAAGTATAAAGTATTTGTCAACATAATTTCCTATATCCACTGTTTAGTTCTCCTGAGTAATCCTTATGATACAATTATTATTATTTATTTGCTATTTTTCTAGCCATATCTAAATAATTCTTCGCGGCTTGTCTATTTGGATACATGTGTAAATATGGTTTCTTTTCATGTACTGATTTTTCAAATCTTTCATCTTGTGGAATTATAGTAGTAACCGGCATATTAAGGTATTTTTCTATCTCTTCAATAGATAATTTGTGGTCTTTCTTTTCAAACTTAGAAACGAGTAATCCTGCTATTGTTTTGTTAAAATATTTCGTGAATTCTATTAATCTTTTTGCGTCCATTATTGAAGCTCTATCTGGATTTGTTACAACAATTACTTCGTCAGACAAGTTCATTAGTTTTTCTGTCTCTCTTCCCAAACCAGGAGATCCATCAACTATAACGTAATCAGACATTAAATGTAAATCTTGTACGTTTCTCTTTAATAAGTCGAAGTCTATTAATTTCATACTTGATATTGCTAGATCTGCAGGAATTATTTTTAATCCTGTTTCTGGATGAATATAAATTGCTTTTTGTACTGGTTCATTTCTACACATAACATCGTGTATTGTTATTGGAAACCGAGATGTTCCCAAATGAACAGACAAATTAGGCGAGCTTAAATTTCCATCCATAACCACAACATCTACGCCTAGTTGATGTAACGCTAATCCTAGATTTATTGCAGTAGTTGTTTTTCCAACACCGCCTTTTCCGCTTAAAATCGTTATAAATTTGGTCATTTTATGCTAAATCACTCACTAATTATTTAATTAAACTAATTTTTTGTTTATTAGTATTTAAAATTATTCTTCTCCGAGGATTATTTTCTTTACTTTTTTGAAGAATTCCATTTGGAAGTGGTAATAACTCGTCATTATATCTATGTTGACTATTTCTTCTTTTCCGTCAATTATAGTTCGCATAGTTACGTGTCTTCTGTATTCTTGTTCCCTGGTTTGACCTGATGCCCTATGTAATTTTCGTAGTAAAAAAAATAGTTCCACGTTGTCTATTACTTGTTGATCCTCAGCATATAATTCTTTTAATTGATTGCCTCTTTCTATCGGAGATTTTGGAACTTCTTCTAATTTTTTATTTTCCACAGCTTGTTTTAGCAACGCTGTGAACATTGCATCATATGCATCAATCATTCTGTTTATCGCGTTTAAAAATACATCAATTGTTCTGGTATACTTTAAGCTCACATAAATTAAATGATCTACTCGCTTAAGCTCTTCTTTTGCATCATCTAAAGATTCCATCATTTTTTTGAGTCACCCTATATATTTGATCGATAAATGTTTTAGTTTCTTCAATGTATTTTTTTAAATCAGAAACAGATAATGTTCTAATTTCATAATTATCACTTGCGATTACAAATTTATCTTTTCTCGCGAATTCTACCGGACTTTCTTTGTGTGCCCCAATTATTTCTTTCAAATCTGTCGCAAGTCTTAGTCCTTTTGAATCAAAACCGTACGACTTCATGACTTTGTCTCTAAACACATCTATTTTTCCTTGAAATGTATCATGATAAGCGGGAATTCTTTTGAAAAGTCTTTCGTATTCTAATATTGCGGTGATTGCATTTTCAGAAGCTTGCAATAAATTTGTTGCGACCGAAACAAGAATTTTCGGATCTTTAAGCATCGGATAACTCATTGTTAACATGTGATCCGCAACTTGAACGTTCCTTCGTGCTTTTTCTCTTAGTTCTTGATACTGTTCCATCCAAAATAGATATGGAAAAGAAATATATAAATCTACCTATAAAAATTCACAACTAAAATAATTTGCATAATACAAAATTATTCAATCTTTTTTTAACAAAAGTATTGCTTCTGCAAGATTTCCATCAGTAGAATCTAGTGCTTCTTCTGCTTCTTCCTTAGTACAACCAACTTGAGCGACAACCGTCTCTATATCTTCTGTTGTTATTTCAGGAGTAGAACCTAGACTTCTTTCTTCAAATTCTCCCGCCAGTTGAAAAGTTACCTGTCCTTGCATGTTTACTTTTTGTACGGATGGTTCAGAAAAAACTAGTTCTCGATCTTGAAGTTTTATTATAACTTCTTTTACATCTAAATCTTCTTGTTTTATTCCAAGCTGTTTCATTGCTTGTTTCATCTGTTTTGGATTAATACCTGGGAACAAAGTTTACACCTCTAGTACTTTTGTTTAAACACCTGTTAAAAGCAGAATTACTACTACCATCGCTAAAATTGCAAATATTGCTATCTGCGGAGGAATCATTATTTTTGATTTTTCGCTATCGAAATACCTTGTTATTCCTGCTCCAGAAGATGGTAAATTTATTCTATTGTCTTTTGCCATTTGTTAAAGAAAGATTGTTCTTTTTATATATGTTTTGAAATTATTAGATGCGCAAACAATCTTATTTACTACTTTATTTATTGAAAGGTATTATTATACACAACGTCGTTCACGAATTCGTTCGAACTTATTGTGTACCATGCACTCTGAGAAACGTCATATTGTTTTATGTATTCTTTGTATGTTGTTGCACCAGTTACTGATGTTCCTAGGAATAAATTGTTTTTAGAGAAAACACCCATATTAGGATTCTGATTTATGTAAACCCCGTATTTTGGTGTTCCTGTAATTACAGTATTTGTAAATCTATTATCATTTTGATTAGCATCTGGTCTGAAATATATTCCATATGTTGTGCCTGACTTTATTTGCAGATTATTATTGGTAAAATTGCTATCATCCATGTCCCACACATATAATCCATACTTTGCATCTTGTATGTTGTTATTTTCAAATCTGTTATTGATTCCTCCAGCGGCAAGTATTCCAAATGTTGTAGAAACTATATTATTATCATGAAAATAATCATTTTGGGCAAGGCCGCAACATGTCCAGAGCGCATAACCCATTTTATTTATGTCATTATTATAAACTTCAGTATTAGTAGATGTCAAGGCCACACCTCTAGAATTTCCTTGAAGAACAGGCGCATCAAAACTATTTGAATATGCTTTGTGCTCTTGACCTAGTTCAAATATAATATTATATTTGGTTACATTATAGAACACATTTTCCTTAACAATTATTCTTTCACCGTTCAACGTGTGAACTCCATGAAAAGAATCCTTTATCTGATTATTTGTAATTATTGAATCTAATGAATCTATAACATATACTCCTTGAGAAAAGTTCTGTAACATGCAGTTAGTAATAGTTGCTCTATCCGCACCTTGAATAGTGATTGCATCACTTAGTCTATTATAAAAATAATCTAAAGTTATACTTCCAGTTATTGTATGTCCTGCACAATCTAAAGTTACATCATCCGCAGTTATAGTAAAACAATTTCCAGTAGTGTGAAGATCCGAACTTAATTCGTATCTTGTGTTTGGAACACTTAATGTTGCACATTCTTGCGAGGTTTGACTTGTTTGCTGACCTGAATCCACAACATTTTGATAGTTTTCTACTTTACCACTTACTTCTACGTAAGAAGGTTTAGCATATGCTACAGTGCTTTCTGCAGAGTAATAATTAAATTGAACATCTACATTTTCACGTTTACCGGAGCTTAATTCTCCTCCACAAACCACCTCAAAACTATCTCCCTCGAACACGCTTCCTCCAGAAACACTACAATTAACCTGCTCACCAGTAGACCTAATTGTTGCAGTAGCATTTGTAATAAAAACATCTTCTCCTAAAGTGTTCTTAAACTTAAATTTCTGTGTTTGATCTGTAATCATAGATCCATCACAAGTAAATCCCTGGCCGGAAATGCATTTATCTACACCTGCATTTCCAAACACTCCAAAACTGGACAAAGCTCCAATCATAACAAGCACAATGAGAAACGCCCAACCATATGTGGTTAGAAACTCTAATGCGCCTTGTCCTCTTTTATTCACAACCCTAACTCCCCAGTTATAGTATAAAAAGTTTTCTAAACTTTGAAAAAATTTATATATTAAATTTTAACACAAAATTTCTATGACTGAGTTCAATTTAACTAAAATGATTATTATGCTTTCCAGCATTCTTGTGGTATTTGCAGTTGTGCTTTTATTTGTTAAAACCTTTATTCCTCCTTCTGATCGTGTTTATGAACCTGATTGGGTTATTGAAGCAAGAAATAATGTGAACCCCGCTAAATGTGGTCCTGATTCTTGTGGTTCCTGTGATAGTTCTGGTTGTTTACAACATTCTAATTATTGCTATATTGCTCGTGAGGAATATACTTGCGGATTTGGATGTGGTGGCACTGTTTCTTACTGTAAATCAAAAAACTAATACACGAGATTAATCAGAATTCTGTTCACTGCAGTCGGAAAACAGTAGCTTTTTTATAGAAAAAAATGGTAGAGCAGGTGTAAGCCGCCTTCTGTCAGCCCCAAACTTTTCAGTCGGATGGGCCGATTATGACATTCTACTAAGCCTCCAAATGGAGTTGCACAAATCAGGACTCACAGTTTCATCCATTCCTATAAACATAGTCAAGGAGTTAGTTTATTCGGTCACCCGAACGTTCTGCCTATCATTCCGGATATAGGGGGTCTCTTTTCTGAGTGGTTGCCGTCCATTTCTGAACCTTGCATAACACAAGTGATTACCGTAGTGGGCGGACTTTCCTCCTGTTATGGATAGTCATTCCCTGCTCTACGAGAGTTAGAATTGTTTTTGTGTTTATATTGTTTATCTAAAAAAGTTCAGATACATTACTTATGATGAACATGTTCCCCATATTGGTCTGCTTAGCGTCCATGAAGATGCACTTGTATCAAAATAGTTAGGTTTGCTTGATATTTTTATTACACACCAATTGGACAAGTCTTGATTAAAAGTAGACGCTGATCTAAACATGGCACCCATATTTGTTACATTTCCAACATTCCAACTAGAAATATCCTGATTAAAACTAGAAGCACCATCGAACATTTCTGAAAGTGTTGTTACTTTACTTGTATCCCAAGAACTAATATCCTGATTAAAACTAGAAGCACCATCAAACAAGTAGTACATTATTGTCACATTTTCCGTGTTCCAATTAGAAATATCTTGATTGAAAACAGAATTACCTGTAAACATAGCACCTATAGATGTAGCGCTACCTATATTCCATGATCCTATATTTTGATTAAAGCTAGTTCCTGCGAACATACTTGCAAAATTTGTTACTTTACTTGTATCCCAAGAACTAATATCCTGATTAAAACTAGACGCTCCTTGAAATACTGCTTTCATATTTGTTACATTTCCAACATTCCAACTAGAAATATCCTGATTAAAACTAGAAGCAAATCTAAACATTTCTTCTATAGTATTCACATTACTTGTATCCCACGTAGAAACATCGCCATTGAAATTAGAAGCATCGTAAAACATGAGAGTCATATCTGTTACCTTGTTTGTATTCCAGGCTGATAAATCTTGATTAAACGTGGATGCGCCGAAAAACATTCTTTTTAAGGTTGTTACATTTGGTGGCAGATAATTTGGAACACTTACAAGATTGTCTGCATAATTAAATGAACCTGCTACAAACATACTTGACATATCAGTTATAGTTCTAGGCCAGTCTCTTATCTCAACCAACGAACTAATATCACTTGTTATTCTGAAGCCCATATCTGATAAGTCTCCATTTATTGTAACAACATATTGTTGTACTTCTGAATAAATGTGACTTAAAGTGCCGGAACCGCTTCTGTTACTTGTAGAACCATCACCCCAATCAACAACTAACTCGCCACTACCAGTTAAGCTTAGATCAACACTTGATCCATACTGCGTATCAAAAACCAAAACCGACTGAGAACCCGCACTTTCACCACTACCTCCAAGATCAGAGACTCCTCCTACATTCTCAAACTCTTCTAAACTTTCAACACTATCACTAATATCAGCATAAACAGACTTTGAATACTGAGCACTACTTGTAGCAGGATAATAATTAAATCTAACATCTAGGTTTTCACGCTTACCTATACTAAGACCATCTCCTTCACAACTAATTTCGAAACTATTTCCATCATTAATACTTTCTGAAGGAACATTACAATCAACGACTTCTCCAGTAGATTTAACAATCATTGTAGCATTAGAAATACTAACATCCTCTCCTAAAGTATTCTTAAACTTAAATTTCTGAGTTGTATCAGTAATCAAAGAAGATTCGCAAGTAAAGCCTTGTTCAGAAACACATTTATCAACACCGACATTTCCGAAAACACCGAAAGAGGATAAAGCACCAATCATAACAAGAACCACAAGAAACGCCCAACCATACGTCGTAAGAAACTCCAACGCAGCCTGACCCTTCTTAACAATCATTATAGAAGCTACAAAAGACCTAATTTAAATAGTTTATTATTTGAATATCTTTCTTTGAGTGAGGTTTCTTTTGAACCAAACGTACATCAAGATTACTACAAATACTATTAGAACAATTGGTATTATTTGCCAGAAAACACTAGGAGTTTTTACTTGAGCTAAAAGCAACAAATCAGGCTCAAATTGTGTTTGTTCTCTTATTCTATAATTAATTATTTTTTCTGAGTTTATTTCATCTATTTTCCAATAAACTATCCATGGATCTGAAGATAGTGTTTCTGGTTTTTCTTGAAATATGAAGTCTTCTTTTGTCAAACCATTTTGCAAGTTTAGTCTTTCTAAAACTATTACATCTTTTAGTGTCGTTCCTTGCCTTGGTTTAATTTTTATTGCGTTCTCGGTTATGCTTGCATTTGAAGAATTACTAATGCTTATAACTGTTATTTTTTGTTGCTTAGTAATAATATCATTTGAAATTATTTTATTTTGATAATCTTCTCTGTTTATTATTCCAAGAGAAGTTTTTAGTTTCAAATTTTCCAACAGAATTGAATACACTTCATCTTTAAGTTCAGTTTGTTTAATTTCTGGTTGCTGCGTTTGTTCACTTTTCTGTTGTTCTTCTTTTAGTCTTTGAACATCATCATATTGAGGAATTTCTCCAGAAACACAAGCTGCGGAGTTTCTTCTCATTGTTGGTTCGCAAGGTATTTCCTGAGGAAATCCATCTCTGCAAAGAGCATTTTGAGGATCTGGAAAATCATATAATAACGAATCTATACAATAATCTTGCGTACAAGATATTTTGTCTTTGGAATATATTCTTTCGCTAACTGATAAAGGTTTTCCTTCCACACAATATATATCAAAGCATTGTTCATTTCCGAGTTTTGTAATTATTTGAGTACAAGAACATCCTATGTATTCTGGATTTGTTGTTGAAAGAGGAAGTATTTCTCCAACAGGCGTGTTCAGACAGGAATCTTGACTATCTGTGACTCCATCTTGATCAGAATCAGTAGTTTCTGCACGAACATAAGAAATAATAGTTAGATTTAGAAGTATTACAAGCATTAAAATCAACACCAGATATTTTTTGTAGTTTTGCATTCTTGTTTACTCCCCTTATAAGATTTGTTGGGTAGATTTTAAATCTTTTGAATAATTCTCTATAACTTCTCTATGAATAATCAATAAAAAAGCATAACTTCTATTTGTATTAAAGTCTTGTGAATATTTATATATTTCTTGTTATTTTCAGAGTGCATGTCTGATAAATCGTTTGTATTAGTTTCTCTAAAAGATAATAAATCTAAGAATTTAACTAAAGTTCTAAGCAACGATACTTGTAGAAAGATTCTTGATCATTTATCTAAAAAAGACGGTGCCACTGAGACTGAAATTTCTAAAAATCTTAATCTTCCTTTGAGTACAGTTCATTACAACATTCAACAGCTTGCAGACAGTAAATTAGTTAGTCGCGATGAGTATCATTACTCTGAAAAAGGTAAAGAGGTTATTCACTATAAACTTGCTAACAAATTTATAATCATTTCTCAAGAAGAAGATGAGTCTGTTTTAGACAGACTTAAATCTTTTTTACCAGTAGCAATTATTTTTACAGCATTTTCTGGTTTAGTTGCTATTTATGAGTATATTTCTAGAAGTTTTTTGTCTACAAGTATGAACGGAGCTTTTGATGTTATAACATATGAAGCTAAACTTACTGGGCCTTCTGCAGTAGCACAAACTGCAAACGCAGCCCCAGAAATAGTTACGCATCAACCTTATGTGGCATTATGGATATTTCTAGGAGGACTTCTTTTACTTATTCTTTTGTCGGCATTTGATTTTGCGAAAAGTAAAAAGAAACCTAAGAAATAATTCAGAAGTGATTAAAGGAGATTGACGGAAAGAATTTCTATAGCTGCACAAAGAACAAAGTTTAAAAACTCCTAGATTTCTATTTTTTTCATGGAAGCACCTATACTTAAGATTGATTCTGTCTCTAAAAGCTATGGTAGAAAGCAAGTTCTAAGAGATATTTCGTTAGATGTTTATCCTGGTGAGATAATTGGAATAATTGGTTCCAGTGGTTCAGGTAAGACCACTCTGCTTAATAGTATTGTAGGATTTATTAAGTCTGACTCTGGCGATGTTTTGTTTAAAGAACCGGCATTGGTAGGAACTGATAAAGTTATTTACAAATCTGTTTACAGACAACAAAGAAAATTCAAACGAGTTTACGGATTTGCAGCACAAGTTCCTAGTTTTTATGAGAAACTTACTGTAAAAGAGAACATAACATATTTTGGAGCTCTTTATGATCTTTCTTTAGATACTCTTCAAACTAATGTTCAAACACTCTTAAGATTAATGAATCTTAATAATGCATCTTATATTTTGGGAAAGAATTTATCTGGAGGCATGGAAAGACGACTTGACATTGCTTGTGCCATGGTTCATAATCCTCAAGTGCTTATTCTTGACGAGCCTACTGCAGATCTTGATCCTATTTTAAGAAATAATATCTGGGATTTGTTGAAACAAATTAATGAAAAAGGAACTACGGTAATATTATCTAGTCATCATTTGAATGAGCTTGAAACTCTTTGTACTAGAATTGCTATAATTAAGGACGGCATGGTTTTTGATAAGGGGACTCCTGAAGAACTTAAGAGTAAGTATTTGAAAAATCAAGAATTAGTTATTGAAACGTATCCTACAAATTATGAATCTTCTGGCGCTTATTTGAAACGATGTTTCAAAAAGAATATACTTGAACACAAAGTTACTGGTGGACGATTAGTTTTAACGTGTAAAGAACCTGAGAAGATAATTAGCAACGTTATGAGTAAACTTGAAAAAAGAAATGAAAAAGTTCTAGAAATTAAAATTGTTAAACCTAGTTTAGATCAGTTATTTATTTCATTAAACGACAAGAAAAACGATTATAAAAATTCAGATTCAAAACAAAAAGATCAACAGAAAAACGTATCACAACCCTCTAATTTAACAAAGCAAGATAAAGAACCCGAAGAAGATAATAAGAAAAACAAAGCAGACACAAAAGAAGATGGTGCTAAAGATGAAGTTATTCAGAACACTAATTAAAAATTTTAAATTGCTAATAAGATCTAAAGGATCTGCAGTAGTAGTACTATTTGCGCCTCTTTTAATTGTTTTAATAATTGGTGTAAGTTTCACAGATGATACTCAAAATACCCTAAACATAGGTGTAAAGGTTTCTGAATCTAATCTTTTAACACAAAGATACTTAGAACAATTAAACACCACTGAAAATAATCTTATCTATTTCGATACCAATGATTCTTGTATTAATTCTATTAAAGATGGTTTGACTGTAACTTGCATAGTTTTTCCGGATAATTTTGTGTTGGAAAATAATAAAACAAATGAAATTAGATTTTATGTTGATAATTCTAGAACAAATTTTGTTTATCAGTTAATTGCTGATTTGACTTTAAATCTTGGCAATGAGAGTCAGGAAGTTAGTGATGAATTAACTAGTGATCTTCTTACGATTGTTTCTGTTTCTTCACTTGAAGTTTCGGAAAGTTTAAGACTTGCTGATGAAGCGAAATCGTTAGCAGAGTCCTCAAAAAGTCTTTCTGATTCCTCTAAATCTTCTTTAAATAATTTGGATGTGAGTGAAGATGATTTTAATCTTGATGGAGTTACTGATATTGGTAATTCTGTTGATGATGATTTCACAAGCTTAAAAGCAGATGCTCAGGCCACTCTCACTCAAGGATATAATTTGGTTGACGAGATTGAGTCCAAAGGATTTGTACTAGCTGAAAAAGATTCTTTTGTAACCAAATTAGATGCACTAAATGAAACATTACTTCTTGTTACTAACACTAGTTCAAATTTAACAACTCTTTTGAGCACCATACAAGATGCTGAGGATGGAGTAAAAGATTTACAAGATAAATTAAGTGATGCTCGTGATGTAAAATCTTCAGTATTGTCAAGTGTTTCTTCCATGTCTTCTAATCTTAATACTATTCACACTAATCTTGCAAACATTAAAACCAGACAAGAAAATGTAATGAACAAAATCAATGCATTTAACTTCACAACATCTGGAAGTATTTCTAATCCAGTTAGCACAAAAGTAGAAACTTTATCCTCAAAGAATAATAAAACAACTTATGCATTTCCTTATTTGTTAATGTTAGTTATTCTTTTTGTTGGAATGATGCTTTCTAGTACCCTTGTTTTTATTGAAAAGGATTCAAGAGCTATGTTTAGAAATTTCACAACACCTACAAGAGATGGATTATTTATTTTTTCAACATATCTAACTGCATTAATTATAATCTTAATTCAAACAATCACAATTTTAGTATTAGCTTATTTTGCTTTGAAGGTTCCTGTACTTTCGAATCTTGGAATTAGTGCAGCAATGTTATTCTTGGGAATAACTATGTCTGTAGCTTTAGGAATGCTAATTGGAAATATTTTCAGCACCTCGGAAGGTATGACTATGACGTCTATAGGAATAGGTTCTATTCTGATTTTTCTTTCAAATCTTATTTTACCTTTAGAAACTTTATCTCATGGCATTCAGAGTATTGCTAAATACAATCCTTATGTTATTGCCTCTGAAGGAATTAGAAAAGCTATGTTGTTTAATTCTTCTTTTGAGAAGCTTTACTTAGAAATGATTATTCTGGCAGGTATTTCAATAGTGCTTGTTGCAATAACTATAATTATTAGAAAGATTAATTCGGCAAGCAGAATTGGTGGAGGAAAGAAGAAATCTGGACTAGCCATAATTAATGTTCCTGAAGAACAATACTTAAGATTGGAGAGCAAAAATGTGGTAGTTAGAAATCTTCTTGATCTTTTGGATGCTTTGAGAAATATTGATGATGCAGATTATAAAACATTTACAAAACCAAATAATGTTTTCGCTAATTGGTTAAAGAACGATTTAAGAGAACCTTATCTTGCAAGAAAAGTAAAAAGAAAGTCAAGAATAAGTGCAATTAAATTCTTGGAGAAATATACTCAGAAGTAAACAACAATTTACTAACTTACTAAGGTCGTCCTTATTAAATATCCTTCTAAAGATCTTCTTCTAAATCTTCTATATCCTCGAGAGAAAGTAAATCATCATCTAAATCGTCTTTTTTGGATTCTTCTTTTTTAGGCGTTTCTTTTTTTACTTCTTTTTTCTGTTCGGGTTTTGAAGCTTCTACTGTTTCTTTTTTTTCCGAAGCGCTAGAATCTAATTTTTTTATTTCGTCTTCTGGTTTTACATCTTTTATTACAACATTAGCAACAAATTCTAATCTTCCAAATAATTCGTTTTTTGATACTCTTCCTATAAATTTAACCATCATTCCTAACAAATCTGTTTTTATTTTTTCGAATTCTTCTGGATGATCTTTATATTTCAATATTTCTTGATCTGTTTGACCTAATAAGTTTATTATTTGGTTTTTCCACAAAACTGTTCTTACATTATCAGAACCGTCGTCCACAAATATATTTAAAACGTAGTTGAAAGTTTCTTTACTTGAATCTTTAGAGTCTTCTTCTTTTATTCTTTTTCCGGTTTCTGAATCAACTCTAAAAAACTTTGGATCAAATACTTGTACTATTGTTGCAAATATTTCAACATTTGAATCCTGTTCATTTAATTCTGATATTTTTTTAGAAACAGGTTTATTATAGTTTGATTGATACGTTGAAGAAGTTTCTTGCGTTTCTATTTTTATTCCCGCAGGATTTGTCTCTATTGTAGATGATTCAGATAGATGCAGTTCATTCTTACCATTATTACTTCTGGCTGTGGCTCCCGCAATCTTTAAAATGTCTCCTTCCTTGAATGTGTTTATTAATTCTGCTTGATCATTCCACATCACAACTATTGTTGTTCCGGTTTTATCAGCAAATAAGAATTTAGCAAGTTGTCCTTTTCTTTTTCCTGTATCGAATGTTCTAAGTTCGTATTTTTTTATGACTTTACCTGCTATTTCTAAATCTCTCATTCCTGCAAGTAAATCTTTAATAGAAATTATTCCTTGAGTTTGTGCTAAATTAACTCCAAGCTCATTTGCAATTATGTGCGCTGCTCCTTCTTTACTTATAAGTCCTGAAAGTTGTTCAAGCTTTGATTTTATTTTGGCCTCTATTTCTTGTTTAGAAAGATTTGTTTTTTCAGTTATTTTTTCTATTATTACTTCTAGCGGCACATTTATCATGTTAATTTTTAATCCCCCTAAAGGCTAAGGCCTGACTCTTGATTTATATAGTTTACTGTAATTTAGTTTATATTTTGATTGAAAATCTTAGTGCTTCGTCGTCTATTACTGCGACTCCTGCTTGAGCAGTTGCAGACTTTGCAGATGTTTTATTTTCAGCCATACACATCAAATAATATCTATTCTCTGGAACACACGTTGCAAGATTTGGTTCATAATCTTCGTTGATATATGTGAAACTTCCATCTTTATTTTTCTTAAATCTTAATTCAGTATATTTCAGCTTCTTTGTGAACGCCACATTACTTGAATTTGTAATGTTGTTTGATATCGTTTCATTTTGTTCATATATCTTTAAGGATAATTCTACATAATTACCTTCACTCATGTTTGTGAAAGACATTTTGCCATCAGCAAAACTCACATTCTCAAACAAGCCCCATATTGTTATATTACATTTACATTCATCTTGTTTTGATGTTGAACACTCTGCAAGATCAAGAGCTGTACTTTTAACTATTTCTCGAAGGAAATACCCTGGATTTATCTTTATATCTTCTGCTTGTTTGTCCTTATCTTTTAGAGGATCAAACGCTTTTACTGTTATTTCATTTTTTGTTTTATCTACACTTAATACTCTTACATATGAAAATTCTACGTAATCTTGCGCAATAAATTCTGCCCAGTTAAAGTTTTCTGGCAACGCATCTTCATCTAAGAATTTCAGAACTATAGGCTCATTAGACGGAATTTGTGTTAAATATAAATAGCCTGACGTTGTAAATTCAACTGCTCCTTCTTTCTTACTTGTTGAGGTTGTAGTAGTTGTTTGCTGAGGATCTTTTCTATCTATTTGTCCAGCAACTTTAATTATTGTATTCCAAGAAGTATATGTTTTTTCTAAATCAGTTAAATTTATTGCTGGTAAAAAGCCTGGTTCTAAACAAAGTCTATCAACCTTTAAGTTGGTTGTTTTAGTTGCATTTATTTGATCATCTAGACATTCTTGTTTTTGATCATATGATTTTTTTGAACATTCAGAAATTGTATCTTTTACAAATTTTTGAGTTAAATCATATATTTCTGATGCGCCTTTTAACAAATATGTAAAGGTATATGGAACTGTTATTTCTCCTGTTTGTGCAGACACTCCGTTAGATGATAAAGCTCCTGAAGGAACATAATTTAGATTTTGATCAAGGAAAAATACTTGGGCAGATTTAGCAGGATCTACATATTTCATGGCATCATTTAATTGTGTAACTCCAACACCACCATAGAAATCCATTTTACATTGTCCTGTAAAAGCAGCTCCTGTATCTTCTGCTCTGTAAACTCCATTCCAAGAATTTCCTTCTCCAAAGTATACATACATTAGTGTATTCTCTGGAACATAACAATTTGATTTAGGATCAGTGTTTACAGCTACAGTCCATTGTCTTATAGGATCTGTTCCTGACGAAGTTTGGCCACGAACGTATCCCTTAATTGATTTGCTCGCGGTTTGAGTTGGTTCAATAGTATTGTATTTGTAAAGTTGGGTTGCATATATTCCGCTCCCTTGACATAGTGTGTCCTCATAAAATCCTCTATCTGCTCTATTAATACAACAGAATCCTCCGCCCGCAGCCAAACATGATTGTTTTGAGGAAGCGTCTTTGTAAAAATCGCCTATTTGCGACTTGCTTGTAAAACAATCTCCTTTTGTTGGAGAACACCAATTTTGTGTATCTTCATAAACTGCAGTATAATAAACAGTTGGCACAACAGAGAAAGTTGGTTTTTTATTTTTTATGTCCTCGTAATTAACTGATGCGTGCAATTGTGCTGCTTCTTGTTCTGTTACTTTTTGATCTTTTATAAAATTGGTTGATTGTGTTTGCGGAGTATTAGTATTTGTGGCTAAATTAGGTGCAGAAGTAGGTTGTCCTGCGTTTTGTTTTAGTGTTTGTATCAAATTCAATAATTTTTGTTTATCGAACGCCGGACCAGGATCTTGCTTATCCGGACTTATGTCTGAATGATATATTATTGTTGCATCATTTAATTCTAGATTATTTCTTTTTTGAATTTGTCTTTCTTGTATTTCTATCAGTAATTTTGCCAGAGCATTCATTTGTTGGTCCGTATATACTTCCCAACACTTTTCAGCAATGTCAGTGCATTGAACATTTTTATTTTTAGTATCCCATCCTAAGTTGACAAAACTTATTCCTATTGATCTTGAGTTGTAACCATCTATACAGCCTTTCTTTTTAACACCGTTCCTATAACAACCTGCATGTTGTGCGGATTCATCTTCTTCAACTAACTGATATATTGTTCCATCTTTATCGATAATAAAGTGATAACTCAAACCTGCACTTGATAGTGTATCAAGTGCGGATTGCACTGTCGATCCTGCAGTATAATGTATAACTATCGTATCAATAACTGATGATCCTCTAGATAAACTTGAATATCCTGATGTTTTTTTGTATCCTTCGGGCGTGTCCACAAATGTTCCTGGAAGTATATTAGATGCTGTTTTTTGTGCTATTTGTTGAGGATCATAGTATGCCGCAGTTTCAGAGTAAATTGGAATTTTCAATGGCGATATGGAAAATATTTTTAATTGCAAATCTTCAGAATTTTTGCTTACTAGCGCATCATAAGAGTAGGAATACAAAGGCAATTCTGGATATACGTAAGTTGCTTTTTTGAATTCATTTAGGAATTCTTCTTTTAGCGATTCATAATATGAAGGAGCACATTTGTCTAATTCTTGTCCATCATTAATAAGAGGATATACTATTATTCCGCAAGGATATTCTTTTTTTGTATCTTCATCTTGTCCGGCCGTAAATCCTCCTTTTTGATTTGAAGTTATTATTGCTCTATCCGCAGATAGTTTTACATTTATATCTAAATATAGCATAGATCTTTCTGCTAGCTCATAGGCATCAATTATTTTTTTTTGAGAGGAACCAACGTAATCAAGATTAGAGACATTTTTATTCATGAATATTATTGAGTATCCGATCATAAATAATAGTATTAAAGCTAAGAAGTAGAAGAATATTGCACCTTTTTTTCCGTTTATTATTTTTTTCATTTTCAAGTTTTGACTACCAAATATTTATTATCAGTTTATTGAATTCCTCTGCTTAGCGCTAAATTCCAATTTACGTTCTGCAAAAAATCATCAGTTTTGTCTATTTTTTTTATTGTTACATTAATTATATCTCCATTTCCATCAGGAATACTTACTCCCGGAAGATTTGTTAAACCATTGGGAATTTTTACAGAAGGATCACTCTTTAAGTATTCCCAATATTCTATTTTTGGATCCTTTATTATTAAGACCCAAGTTCCTTTTGATGCTCCATAAAGTTTGTCAAGTGTTTTGTTGAGTGCAATACCCGCAGGCTTGTAGTCTCTAGTATCTTCTTGTTTGATTATTATCTCAAATATTTTTTCTCCGGTTTCTGTTTCTTGATCCAACATAAGTCTAGTAATTTTCACAGTTTCTTGCATTTTCAAATCGAAATCTGTTTGAATTTTCTTTTGATCGGTATTAGCTGCTATTAAGATTATTAATACAACTAAAAGAACAGTTATCATGATTCCTCCAACTAATAATTCCCCAAAATCATCCATTGTTCCTTTTTTTCCAACAATCTTTAGTTCTTGTTTCATATTAATACCAATAAATTATACTTATCAATCCTTGAGCAATTGTTCCATTTTTTTCTACGACGTGAACTGGTAGAAGTTTTGTTGTTTTTTGTGTTGAGCTGATTTTTGATTTTATATTATCAGTAGTCAACTCTATTTCATCATTTTCATAATTTAAAAGCAAAATTATTCCTCTTTGTCCAGTTTCTTTTGTACTAAAACATTCTCTAAATCTTTCGTCATTAAATTTTTTTAAATCAATGTAGCCATTGTATGTTCTTCCACTTATTTCATCCTGATACGTAAAACAATTTGGAGAACCAAGAACTCTTGATTCATATGCGGAGTCTTTAACCCCCTCTATAATTGTGACTTTGCTAGTTAATAGAAGACTTATTACATATATAGATAATGCTAAAAATATTATGATTGCTGGAACTACAAAGAACGTCCAGAAGAATTGAGTATCTGTTTCAGTATCTCCTCCTTTTTTACTTAGTTTGTGTTTGAATTTGTTTTTTCTGTTCAATTTTTAACACCTTTTTTTAGAGCATCAGATATTATTATACCATATTTTTCCATTTCAGTGTACACTTGTGGATCTATAGGTTCTGATTGATTCATTTGTTCTTTTAATTTATCCAAAGATCCAAATAACATAGCCAGGGTTTTATCTTGTTGAGCATCATTAATTTTTTCTTTCTCATTGAAGTTTTGATTTCCTTCAAATCCTGAGTTAAGATAACAAACTATTCTTGACAATCCTGTCTTTGTCACATCATACTTTATGGTTAAATTATTATTTTCTGCATTTTCATTAAATTTTAAATTTATTATGAAGTCCGCATTATTTTTTTCACCTATAAAGAAATGATCTTCAGGTTTATTTGAAAGAACCATTGTTTCTTTTATTTTTTCTAAGTATTTTTCAGTAGAACCACTAGAATATGTTATTGCAAAAACTAAATCTTCTTTGTTAGGAATTGGAAGTGAATTGCAATATTCTTCATCACTCGATGCGCCACCTTCTCCTATTGTTAACATGTTTTCGTAGAAAAAGAACATTACGGATACAGTGTTTCTTATTTTTGAGCTGGGAACACTTACTCCTCTCATGGGCATGAATTTTTCAGTCACCGTATTTTTTGTCGAGGAGATTGTTACACTTCCTTCATCCACATTTATTGTTTTTGTTTCCAAATTAACAGGATAAGAATAGTATAACTTGTAAGGTGATGCGCTTATTGTCTCTATTAGAAATGCTACATCTTTAGCTAAAACCATATTTTCTGCATCTTGCATTTTATTTATTGCAACTGATCCTGCAGCAATCAAGATAATCATTGAAACAGCCAATTCTGCAAATATGAAAAGATTCTTCTGTAAAGTGTTGTCTACATCTGCAGATCCTTTTTTGTTTAAACGCATACTTTCCCCACTTTCTTTTATTTTTTATGTGAATATTTCTTATGTAAATAATGTAATATTACAATTTGATTTTAAACAAACACCTATTTTTCCGTTAGCATCAGAGTATACTACTGCATCTATGAATCGTAACGGAGAATAGTCCATATATCCTGAAACAACAAGAGGATGACTTACTTTTACTTGAGAAACGCCTCCACCTCTTCCACCATTCGTAGTTGTAGATATTATGTACTGTTCATATTTAGTGTTGTCTATTTTATCAGATCTTAGTATAATAAATCCATTTGTCCAGTAGTGATCTTTTCTCTCAGTCACACCATCAGGAAGATTTGCTGTTCTGCCCATATTATCATCAAACACATCTGGCATTTTCATATCTCTAAATTCCACATCTTCAAGACTTGTACATACTAGTTCTTTTTCACAAACTATGTGTGCATCTTGGACAGTCATTTGAGGATAATCTGCTTTAGTCATATAATTGTATCCTCGGCACAAGCACAGGCAAGCTTTGTCTATGTTGCATTTGTCAGGTTTATCCATAAAGAATCCTTTCATGAAGAATACATTTTTTTCTTCGGGAGTAAATCCCTGAAAAGTGTATTGAAAATTTGCATCAGCTCCAGGATTAAAGCCTATTAGCGCGGTTTCTTTATCTATATCTATACTTATGAATTTTTCACTTAGTGATGTTTCAGAAACAGTTTCTATTGTAGTTTTTAGTAATTTTAAACTTTCATCGCTTTGGTTGTTGTTCTGTGAAAATATGTTTATTATCAAGAAAATGGTTGCCGCCAACATTATTCCAAATATAATTAGAGAAGTTAAAGAATTGTACAACCCTCCTCTTTTATTTCCAATTATTTTGACTCTTCCTCTTTCATTAATTTTACTCATAGTAATTCTCTAAATTTCTTGACACTTAAACTGTAGGACATTTACTATTCATTTCGGACGTCTTTTTGTAAATGCATAATTTTTCTCCACGATATTCTTTTACTTCAAATCCTGCAAACTTCTGTTCAGTTATTATTTTATTGCATTGTTCTTCGCTAAATCCTGATTGGCAATACAAGTAACCATCTACAGATATTTTTTTATTATTTTGATTTGGAGGAGAACCGCACGGACATGGATCTATCATGTTGTTGAATTCATCTCCATCAGAATTTACAGTTATTGAGTTACTTGCATCAGTTATTGTGTTTGTGTCTGTTTTTCCCACAATTGTAAAATATATTATTATTATAAGCACCGCCGCAAATGCGCCAATCACTATGTTCCACATTCCGCCTTTTTTATTCATTTTATCACCTTTATTAGTTTCATATTTTCATATTTTTATTTTTTCACAAATACACATATACTTTTCGATCATATCAAATCTGCAGAGGAGTACCCTCTACATATTGCTCCTTTTAAATCTCCGGTTAATGCACTGTACAAATTTCCATTAGATGATTCTTTATCAAGGCATCCTTCAGTTATTGCTTTGTTTTCAACATTACAGACAGAATTATCACTTGTTGGAATTAAACATAATGAGTTTCCATGATCATCAAGTACTTTGAAAATATAATAAGTGTATCTATCTTCTCCGGGTTTGAAATCAACTGTGTAATCTTGAGTTCCGTCTGGTTTGAGAAAAAAGGTTATTTTGTCAGGTTCATAAAGATTTATTCCTTCAACATTTTGTTGAAATCCAAATTTATCTATTATTCCTTCTAGATCTGAATTGACTACTGCCCGGTCTAGTAATATTTCTGCACTCGCATCATATATTACGCACGGAGAATAATTTGAGATGTAATACTTTGAGCTCGCAGGCAATCTTGTTACAACTTTATTTTTTGTTGGATCTTGATCAGCAAGTTCTCTTGTTTCCATTAGTTGTAAAGACATCCCAGTAGACTCTTTTCTTATTCTTATTGAAAATTTATTATCAAAAAATGATGTGGGCAGAGCTGAAAAGCCTCCGAAACAATTTCCTTTCGTATCACTAATAGGTATATCTTCTGGAACATATGCTGCGCGATTTTCCGCAGTTCTGTTGAATTGTTTTACAATATCTTGAAATGATTCCATAGCTTGTGCTCGTTGTGCATTTATGTTTATTTCCCAAGGATATGGATCTTGTTCGGGTAGAGAGAATGTGTTAGATATTGAATCCCACATATCAGTATATATTTCAGGTCGTAAAAATGCAGCATATATTAGAAAAAAAACTAATAGTGCTCCAACTACACTTAAGACTAAACCGAATATTCCTTTTTTGTTCATTTTCAAAATAATACGCCTAGGTATCCTGTCATTTCTTTCACAATGTTTGGAAATATGAATCCAAACATTATTACCAAAACTATTGCTATAATTATTATCCAAATTGCAAGCATTGGTACGTCCATTTTTTGTCCTCATTCATTTCTTTTATTTTTTATTTAATTTAATTTAAATGCGCAGCGAGTCGTTAACTAATCAACTTTGCAGTTACTTGATACTTCTGATGCTCTTGTTACTAGTATATAATTTGGTCTATCTGTTTTAACATTTCCTAATATTGCATTTAAACCATCTCCCAGAGTTTCTGAACTTCCAAATGCAATTACATCCGCAGCTAGAACAAACTTTGTCGTTGTTCCGCCCGTAAAATAAATTATTGCAGCACTTAATGCTGCAACTCCTGTGGCCGCCGCAGTTGATCCGGGATTTGCTAATATACCGTCTAACCAAGTTGTTTGACTGCTACTACTCATATATGCAACAACATATTTTTTCTCTGAAACTATGTGATCAACAATTGAAAAAGTTGTTCCTCTATTTGAAATGTATGCATAGTATGATCTGCTGTCAATACCTAGATGTGCTAAATAATCATATTCACCAGCCAATTTATCCTCTATTTTTTTAAGTAATTCTACTATTCTATTATTTAGATCTTCATTTGAAACTATTTCTCCTGCAAATGCTTGGCTCATCATATTACTTAGGTCGTATTCATTAACATATTTTTCTAAGTCCGCACCCATTTGTATTCGTATTTTGCTTGAATCTAAATCTATTAAAACAAGAAGCGCATCATATTTGTCTTTTTCCGTGTTAAGGCCTATGTTTTCTATGAATCTTCTTGCTCTCGATTTGTCAAGCGAATCAAATTTGTCCGCAACTAGAACAAGAAGACTTCCTGCATCTTTCTCCAGTAAATGATTTCCTATTTCTCTTACTTTGTTTTTTGTTTCTTGAGATATTACTCCTGAAAAATCTTCTAAGTAGTCTCCAGAAATATATTGAATTTGACTTAATCTTACTTCTTGAACAGATGGAGGCAAAACAATTTCATGTTCAAATTCATAAATATCTCCTACATAATTTATGGTTCCTCCCCCTGACAATAGTTTTGCATTGTAATTATTTCCCATCATGTAGTTGTATAGTTCTTGAGAAGAAATAAACTTTGGACTTCGCGCAGGTTCTTGAAAGAATGTTTTATTTTTTTGACCTTCATCCAAATTATCTCTTATTGAGAAAAAATAACATACCCCGCATCCTTTTTGATTTTGAGTACTGTCAAAAAGATCAGTTATTCCTCCTTCAGCATACATCCACCAACATTGAGCAGCCATGTCAGCTATTTGTCTTTTTATTGTTTCTCTGTCTGAATCAAGATTTCCTTTATCTATTGGTTCGCAAATCAGAGGCGTGGCTTTAGAAAAGACTTCTATGTTATTTATTACCAGATTTGCTTTTCCTTTTATTATTACACTATCTCTACACACTGATTCTTGAGCCGCGGTAGAGCCTGAGTTTATTATTATATATATTACAGATAAGATTATTAGAAATCCTGCAATCCAAAGTAGTAATTCCACAGGAACTTCAGGTGCAGACGCTGATTCCCCTTTTTTATTAATAGATTTAGACATTTCCCACCATCTTAAGAGTTATTAGCACAAGTAAAGTTATCAGAATTCCTGCTATGATCAATCCCGACAGTACTTTTAAAGATATGCTCATTTGTCCTCTATGTTCCTCTTGTCTTCACGAGTATATAAAAGTTTTGTAAACTTCTGAGAATAACTTGGGTTTATTAGAGCAGGATACAATTTCAAGAAATTTAAGAGGTTTGTTGCACCAGGAAGTTAACTGATGTTGAAGCGACAGTTCCGCCAGTCAAGTTATGAACAACAACAGTCATTTTGTAGACGTTTTGATCTCCAGAAATAAATTGAGGAGTTAAAGCTATTTGTTGTTGTTTAGAATTTGAATTTGCAGCATCTGAACATGGTGCATCTATCATTTGAAGACTCATTCCTTGTACTTGAGTTAATTCAGAATTTGAAGAATTTAGCATTTTTATTGTGCAATACAGATGATCTTGTTGAGCTGCCCATACTCTGTAATTGTATGTTTGACCCGCTGTTAAAGTTTGAGTTGTTCCTCCAAGTATTTTGGTTACATCATCTTGACCTTTTCTAATTTCTATAATTGGAGTTCCTTGACCAGTCGTAGTTGTTCCTCCAGAATTAGAGGCACCATTTGAGTTGCCATTAGAGTTGCTATTTGAATTGCCGTTAGAATTACTATTAGATGCAGAGTTTGTAGAATTTGAAGAATTCTTGTTCTGAAGATCGTCCAAAGATAAACAGCAAATTCCATCCTGTTTTTTTCCGGCCTTGTAACAAGTTTCGCTCATTTTTGTTTCTCCGACTTCACAAGTAGTAGAGATTCTACAAGTGCCTTTACAGTCGTCTTTTACTAGTTTCCAACCAGCATAAGTATTCGTAAGAATTCCGAATGTTATTACTATAATTGCAATTAAAATAGTTATAGAAAGTATTGTTTCCCAACCCATTCCCCTTCTATTCATTATTTATTCTCCTGTTGCTAGAAGTTTACAACACTCGTATGTTGCAGATGAGCTTTGTGCACATACCCCTTCAGGAATATTTTGTCCTACTGGACAAGTCAAACTTGGAACACATTTTCCGCCTTTTTGTACACAATCAAGTCCTGTATCTAGGTTCTTTGTGCTCTTTCCTAATAACACTACAAGTATTATTAAAATTAAAAGGGCTAAAGCCGCTACAATCAGTATGTTAACGCTTAATTCTCCTTTCTTCATGAGTTTACACCTCTAAATTTATTGTTTAATACAACAAACATCTGAATTTGATGTACATTTTGCAGTCATGTGTTGTATATAAGTTATTCCGCCATCAGGATCATTTAAATCTGAGCATCCTAGTTCTTGTGGTTGACAAATTCCTTGTAATCCTTGACAAGAAGTTCCCAATCTCAGGTCATTTCCTGTTTTAAATAATAATACTGCTAAAATAACTAGTATAATAAGTGCTATTGCGGCCACGATTATTATGTTAACGCTTAATTCTCCTTTTTTCATCAGTAACACCTCTTAAGAGTATTTTCTTATATCATCGAAAGGCCTATATAAATCTTTCTAAGAATTTAAGGATTTATCTACAGATTTTTAGAGTCAATTTCATTGAACTAAAGGTTGTTCCAAAGGGAGTTATATCTGTAGTTACACTTTTAGTTTTAGCAGGGTCACAGCCAGTTTTGTTAAAATCTGTTACAAGTTCAGAATCACTTGAGATTTGTAAGGTATAGTTGTAGTTCCACTTATCTAGCGTCTCTTCTAAAATTCGGTTTATTGAATTATTTGCAAGCTGGCAAGAAGTTTGGCCTGCACAATTTACTTCTTGTGTAAATGCACAGTCGCTCAAAAGGTCTCTGATAGATCTTGAACAATTTGTTGTTGTTTCCAAAAGAGTAGTTCCGAAATTTCCTGTGGTTTGTGCATCTTTGAAATCTTGTTTTACTGGTGCTTCATTTACAGAATTTTTTAAGTTAAATGAAAGAGAAAAGAAAATAACTAAACTTATGAGTATTACTATTACAAGCAATCCCATTATTTCTATTTGTCCTTTTTTTCTTATTTGTTTTTCGTTCATTTTTGTTTTTAGTTATTTTAGTTGTATGTTCTTACTTCCATTATTGAAAAATAATTTATCTTTGAAACTGGATCCGATACTGTTAATGGGAAAAATATTGGAGAAGAGGATTTATTTTCAGAATTATTAAAGTCGTATAACACTATGTTCTCTACATACGTATCGTTTACTATTATGTTTACTTCTATCTTCGAGTTTCTAAATGTGTTGAAATAATATTCTTTTGAGGAATATAAATTCTGACTCACAGTTTCACTGAATGCGGAAAGTCTGTACAAATCTAGACAAGTACTTACTTTAGCAGAATATACTGAGCATTTTAATTCGTCCATTCCTGCAGCAAGTACTGCGATTTTCATTCCATCTATTTCTTTTTGTTTTTCGTTGTCTTTTTGTAATCCCGCTATCTTTGAATTCGCTGCGTAAACTATTCCGAGCACTATTAAAATTATTAGAATTATAACTACTGTTACGGTTTCTCCGCTTTGTATTTGTCCTTTTTTACTTATATTCAATTTAATCAATCTCAATTATTTATTCAAATATTATTTAATCTGATTCAGTATAATAATGTACAATCACTTCTCAATATATTTTCGTTTACTCTTTGTAAATCAGTCATTGAATCGTAAAATTTCTTGTAGTTCTTAGTTGTATCTGAAGTCTCAAAGTTGCTTGCTGATTCTGTGAGATTTTGAATATATCCTTGGGTCACTAAACCGTAGAACGTTGAACATCTTCCGGTGTATGTTAAATCGTATTGGTCTTTCAATGCTTGTGTTCTTAGTAAGTTAGTTTGCGCAACTATTTTTGTCTTTTCCAGAACTTTACTTAGTCCGCACGAATATAATTCTGAATTTCCGGAAACGATTCCTGCAAATAAAAGTTCTTGACCTACATATGGTTTATTTATTGATGTAGATGATCCTTCCTCATAATATTTTAAGTTTCCATATCCATACACATCAGAAGCAGTCTCACTAGATACAACTATTATTGCTTGAGTTTTTTTTCTAACTTCATTGTTTATGTTTGATGCTACAGGCAATGCATCAGTTATTATAATATATTTTCTAAACCCTTCATCAATTATGTCCTGGCTGGACGTTACATTTTTTTTGGAAAATTTATCTGGAAAATCTTCATAGAGTTTTTCAATTTTTGGATCTGCAGTTATGAAAACATACTGATTTTTTTCATCAGAAAGATATAGTATGGAAGATACTGGAAATGGTGCTGAAAAAGTTTTCGTCCAACTTACTAATTTTGCTTTGCCTATCGTTTCTGGTGCGAAGATGTGTTCGTTTTCTAGGTAGTTTTTTGTTGAACTGTCTTTAAGAGCGTAGTAATGTCCTTCTTCGGTGCAGTAAAAATCTAGTTCATAATTTGGTGCGTCGTGAATTTGTACTGAATCTGGATTTTGTTGTATTACTGCGAAAACTGCGTCTAATCTTGCACTCGCTTTTTGCGCAAGTTGAGTTTTAGAAGAGTCAGTTTCTTTTGTTAAAGAAGTTATAAAGAATAATAATATTATTGCGCCCACAATGAGGACAAATATCCAATTGAAACTTATTTGGAGTTGACCTTTGTTATCTTGTTTTTTTGGGCGCATCTTTTTTGCCTATAATTGTTATCTTATTATCTTTTTATAAATTCAATTCAAGATTTACTTACTTGAACTATTCCTTTTCCAATTCCTTCTAAGACTATGCTAAATTTACCCGCAGTATTATTTACACAAAAGAATTGATCTTTTACTTCCAAATTATCTTTAGTCAATAAGGGTTTTATTGTTGTCCCTTTTACTACAAAAACGTTGTCTTTTGCTCCTGCTTGATATGACTGTAGTATTAAAGGATTTGTAATTTTTGTTTCCGGATTTGTAACTGTTTTATTCACAAAACATATTGCGTCAACATCACAAGGCACTCCCAACGGAGTTCTATATATATCGCCATAGCCAGAATTTCTTTCTAATAATTGACTAAAATCATTTTTGAATGTTGCTTCATCCACAGCGCAAGACTTGTTCATTATATCGTTTATAGATTTGTAGCCCAATAATAATATTGCTCCAACAACTAAAATTACCATTATGTATATGAATACTTGTTGAGTTTGTGCTTTTTTCATTTTATCATCTTGTTAGTTCATCTATCGAATTTATGCATCATAGATAGTTAATTTTTGTAATATAGTCACACATAATTTATAATATATATTATTTTGTAAGTTTACTTTTTAGACTTAGATTTGGCTTTATTTACCTTTGCTAATTTTTTGAATATATCTTCTTCAGGTTTATTTTTGCCGACGGCGTTTACTTCAACATATTCTTTTTTTATGATAGGATCTGGTTTTTCTTTTGTAGCTTCTTTTTGTATTTTAACTTCTCTTGGAGCTTCTTTCACAGGAGATTTATAAGATGTTGAGTTACCAAACTCTTCAAATAATTTTTTTCTATCTATTTTCTTGGATTTGGATGATGATTGCATTTTCTGTTCTCTAATTTGTAATTCTTCTGGAGTTAGATTTTTTCGTATATTTACTATCGATTCTGGTCTAGGCATAGTTTCATCTATTGCAAAATCTTCCAAATCTTTAGATTCTTTTGATGAACTATTACTTCCAGAAAATACTTGAGAAAAATCTTTATCTTTCAAGTAAGAGTAGATCAAAATTCCAATTCCTCCTAAAAATAAGAGTCCGCCTAATGCTAATAAAATTATTGCAACCATATTTAATTTTTCGAAAGTAGGGACGCTATTTTTATCAAGAGGATCAGTTCCGCTTTTACATTCTTCTGCATTTGTATATCTGTCTTTATCAGGATCTTCATTTGCATTTGCACAAGTAGGACAACCAAAATACTCTTGCTCA
>PCYF01000019.1:15567-22708 GCA_002762915.1 Candidatus Woesearchaeota archaeon CG10_big_fil_rev_8_21_14_0_10_32_9 | reverse complement strand
GCAAGCATGAGTATTTCTTTAGTTGATAAAAAAGAAGATGAAGCAAAATTTACACAACAACAAAAAGCGAAAGCAGAAACGAAAAAAGTAGAAACAATAACAGACAAGACTGAAGTCAAAGACAAAGAAAACTATTTAACCAAATCTTTGAATAGATTGCCGTAAACACGAAGAATATTGTTCTGGATGATAAATATTTTTCAAATTTGTGTTATTAAATAATAATTCTGTATTTGTTCATCTCATTTTATACTTGTCCACCACTTTGTGTTTTTCTAATAAATATTTTCTAACTTTTTGTCTGCCCCAATGACCTTTAATTCCTTTTCTTCTTATGGTTATATGACTGGCATTTATTATTAATCTAAATTTATCATTTTTGTTAGGGGATCTCTTTTTTAGTTTTTTAAACTTGGCGAGTAATTTTTCATATTTTTTGTCTGCTTTAATCTTAACTTTTTTAGATAACTTAAGTTTAGGTTTAACAAGAATTCTATAAATTAATTTTAGTATAAAATATACTATTATAATAAACACCGCTATTAAGAAAGGATTTTGAAGATAGGACATAGAGATAGTTTAATATTTCTATTATATAATAGTTATGTTATTTATATAAAAACTTTTCATTAATTATTTTTGTAATCAAATTGTTGTTACACTTTTTTTAAATCAATTCTTCGAATTCAGAGCTTTAACGTTCTCTTCTCCTCAAATTCAATACTAACGGACGAGTTTAACAGCGATTATGCTCAATTGAGGATTTGTCTATCATCTAAATTGGGTGGTAAGAAAACGATACATTTAAATACAGATTAATCACTACATAGTAGTATGAAAAAGTTCACAAAGGATGAAATTGAAGGAGCAAGAACATATTTCAAAAATCAGGGATTTCAAGAAATGGATGTAAGTCTCGGAAGCTGGAAATTTAGTTATTTTGTTGTTCCTCAATCTCTAGAACCAAATTTAAATAATTTTGTGCTTCGATTAACAGGAGAATCTAATGAAGGTTATGTACTCGGAATTTCTGATAGTGTTGAAGAAAGATTCAGACAATACGCTGTTGCTCACGAATTTATTGAATTTACAGAAATTGGAATAGATTCACCGAATAGATGTGTTAGAGCCTTAGAGGAAGAATTGAATTTAGTTCCAAAGGATATTAAACCTGCTTATGTAAAAATGAGAAGAGACTTTTTTAGAGATTTAATTTCTTATTGTTCAGAACAACCACAATTTTATACACCTAATGATTTAGCTCAATTCAAAAATAATTTGGAAAGATTAGAAGAACTTGTTAAATAGTTTCTTATCGCCCTTGATTTTTTCTTTTATGGCACTTCGTGCTCGATGAACGACAAATCCTCAACTCGAGATTTTTGCCTTCGGCATCGTTGCATTAAAAATCAATTCAAACGGAGAGTTTAACAACGATTATGTGCAATATTACTTAGGCAGTGAAAATAAATAAAGCTTATATATTTAAACTATCTTTTTCAGTCTATGAATGCAAAGCATAAAATTATTCCTGAACTAATTGCTCCTTGTGGAATGAATTGCGGAATTTGTTCGGGATATTTTAGAGAAAAAAATAAATGTCTTGGGTGTAGAGGAATTGATGAAAATAAACCTGATGGTTGTAGAAAATGCATAATAAAAAGTTGTCAAGTTCTCAAAAATAATAAAATGCTTTTTTGTTCGGATAAGTGTGAAAAATTTCCTTGTGCAAGATTAAAAGATCTTGATAAAAGATATAGAACAAAGTATGGGATGAGTATGTTAGAGAATCTTGAGAATATTAAAAAAGTTGGGATTAAAAAATTTGTTAAATTCGAACAAAAAAGATGGAAGTGTTCAAAATGTGGAGAATTGCTTTGTGTTCATAGAGATTCTTGTTTAAATTGTGGCGAAAAAAGATAGTATATCTCGCTGTCTTGAGTTATACTGTCGCTCCATTTCATTTCGAGATTTTTTCTTGTAGAAAAAGCGTATAACGGGGCTTATATGAAATATTACTCGGCAAACAATCTACTTTATGTCTAATCTAATATTTACATATGGGTGTGAAAAATATACACGTACATCCGCACCAGTTTCCATGAGTTCAATCATCTCATCATCTGGTCGTATTATTAGTTTAAAGCCCGGAAGATTCAAATGTTTTTTCTTAAATTTTTCATAGTTATCAACATTAAAATCAGCGTCGCCTCTTTCGAGTCTCGTTTTATCTGGCTTTCTCACCTTTAGAATCTTGAGTGGACCTGAAATGGTCTCAATCGGTTCAATCTTATAATCATAACCAGATTGTGTATTATTTATTGGAGTGCCAATAAGATTTACAAGTTTGCTGAATTTCTCATATTCTTGGTCATTCTGACAGAAGATGGCAGCATAACTGACTGGTGCGTCTTTTTGATTAGTGTATTTATCTTTCAGAAATCTAGCATTTTTCACAACATATTTTATTAAATTTTTGAACTCTTCAAGATTCATATTTAGGATATATCATGTCAAACTTATATTTTTTCTGGTTGTTTGCCTCGGTCATACTCGAAAATCGCATATATTCTGTTTATGTAAATTTAAATTATTATGACTTTCGCTTTTTTTTCTGACTGAAAAAAAGTATAACAAAGATTATGTGTAATTCAGAATTAATTTTTTAGTGATACTAAGGAACTTGGACTTTCAATAAGAAGTTTTATTAACATTTAATTATTATCAAATATTATGGAATTCAAATTATTAGATAAAGATTTTAAGATTCCCGTTTTGGGACTTGGAACTTGGGGAATGGGTGGTTTTATGGAAACCGATTCATCAAGTGATGAAGAATCTATACGAGCCATTAAAGACGCAATTAATATAGGATATACTCATATAGATACAGCAGAGGTATATGGTGCAGGTCACACAGAAGAGTTAATCGGAAAAGCAATTAAAGATTTAGATAGATCAAAATTAATTATTACTAGTAAAGTTTTCAAGACCAATCTAAAATATGACGATGTTATTACTTCTTGTAAAAAAAGTTTAGAAAAATTACAAACTAATTATATAGACTTGTATTTAATTCATGCTCCAAATCCAAAAATATCTTTAGAAGAAACTATGAAAGCAATGGATTATTTAATAGAACAAAAATTAGTTAGATTTATTGGAGTGAGTAATTTCTCTGTAAATGAAATGAAAGAAGCTCAAAGATATTCTAAGAATAAGATAATTGCCAATCAAATACCATATAATTTGGCTACAAGAAATAATGATTATAAAGGAAACTGTACTAACATGGAATCTGAAATAATTCCTTACTGTCAAGAGAACGATATAATTATAATTGCCTGTAGGCCGATTGAGAGAGGTTTACTATTAGAACCCAATCCAGTTCTTGATGAATTATCAAAAAAGTATAATAAAACTAAAGCACAAATAGCTATTAATTGGCTAATTTCTAAAAAAGGCATTATCACAATTCCTAAATCCACAAATATTGAACACCTAAAAGAAAATCTGTGTTCTGTCGGATGGAATCTTAGTATAGAAGATATAAAACTTCTTGATGAAACCAAATTTGAAAATCCAAGTTCTTGATGGTGTTTTTCGAAGACACATCTGTGCTTGACAAAAATTAATTCTGAACTCACTCTGTTACGCTTCGTGCCACGCCTTGCAGGCTCTCGGCATAAATGCCTCGCACGACTTAACAGGAATTATGTGCAATATTACTCGTTCCGCCCCGATAAGTTTTTAATATAATTGCTTCTTCTATAATATTATGAAAACAGCTTATGTATTTGGACCAATTCATTTGTTTGGCCAGGATTACCTTCCAGTCTATAAACATTTGATGAGTCTTTGTAAAAAATATTTTGATAAAGTCATTGGTACATATCCTGATTTTTGGGACTCGAAAGAAACACCAAGAGAATTCTATGATAGAACTTATGATGTCATTACTAAGTGTGATTTGTTTATAGGAGAAGTTTCGAGTCCTTCAATGGGTGTAGGAATGGAGTTCCAAATGGCTCAAGAACACAATATTCCTTGCATTGCACTCTGCAAAAAAGATGTAGAACCATCAATCATGATCACAGGAATTCCATGCACAAAAAAAGTCATTTTCTACAAAGACCTCGATGATTTGTCCAAACAATTAGAAGAAGCAATAAAAGAATTCATTTAGGGGCGAACGAGTAATACTTCCTCGCTTACGCTCGGACTTTTGCTTCGCAAAAGGCACATAACAGCGATTAAATGAAATAAATTTTGGCGTGCTACAAAGAATAACATTTATATAGTAATTTTATTTTTTAAACTAATAAATATGGCTTTATCTAAAAAAGAGGAACAAATATTGAAATCTATAGTTGTTGCTTCTGAAAACGATCCCGACAAACCAGAATTTCCTCCTGATGCTCCAAAGTTTCCTGCTACCCCAACATTCAAAATAGAAGTACCTGGGTTTTCAAATGTATGGTTCAAAGACGAAAGTAAAAATCTAACTGGAACTCACAAGGATAGAATGGCTTGGGAAATGGTCGTGACTTACAAAGAGTTTTTATTTTCTAAAAAAGATGGAAGAATTAAAAAACTTCCCATTTTATCCATTCTTAGTTCTGGATCGGCTGCACTTGCCATACAAACACAATTAAAAAAATATGATTTACCAAACCTGCGTGTTTTAATGGATTCCTCAACTAATCCGAAGATTGTAAGTAGTTTAGAAAAAATTGGATGTAATGTTTTTTTGGAAAATCTAGGTAGAAAAATATTTACTTGGGAAGATATTTTAAAGCTTACAAATAATGAAGATGGCTTTGATATCACTTCAAATGAAGCCTATGACCCCACAGTTAGATTTTACGACTGGCTAAGTTACGAAATCATTAACAATGATGCCGATTTTATTTTCGTACCTTTTGGAACAGGTCAACTTTATGAAAATATTATGAATGTGATCAAAAATGAATTGGGATATAAAAGAAAAGACCCAAGATTTAGAGGTACCAAAAAAATATTACAAAGTACTTCTATATTGGGAGCGACAACAAGTAACTCAAAAAGTAAAGCCGACAAATTATTTGCTCCATTTTTGCCTTTCGCTAATTACTCTAAACAATGGATAAAATTTTACAGATATACTGGACTTACTGGAGAAATGAGTGAAGTTTACAATCTTCAGGAAAAATATTTAGATAAAGCCATTAAAATTGCTAAAGATCAGGGGCTTGAATGTGAGCCCTCTGGTATTGCAGGTTTAGGTTTATTGTTACAAATAAAAAATAAAATTCCTAAAGACAAAAAAATTCTTATTGTTAATACTGGTAAAACAAAATTATCATAGACGCGCGCCAAAATTTACTCAAGGGGGCGCTGCGCTTTCGCTCCACTCCGTTACGCTCACCCTCATATAACAACGGTTATACGTAATCTTGTTTGGGTTATAGGAAATTTAATAAAGTAATACTAAATATATTCTTTTATGAGTAAAGTAATTTATATAATTCCTGGTTTTACGGAGACAGTTAATCTTAAAGGCTATCAACGGGCAATAAAATCTTTCAAATCAAAAGATTTCAAGGTTGTTCCTATAAAAATAACTTGGAAATATAACGTGATGAGTGATTATATTGATGAATTTTTTTGTCAACTATCACATAAAAAAAGCGATGAAGTTTACATATTTGGTTTTTCATTCGGCGCCATGATTGCATTTATTTCTACGATTAAACTAAAACCAAAGATGCTTTTTTTGTGTTCATTGTCTCCATATTTCAAAGAGGATTTGAAATCTTTGAAAAAATCGTGGATAAATATGGTTGGCAAAAAAAGAATAGCCGATTTGAAAAGATTTTCATTCCAAGAATTAGCCAAAAATATTAGTTGTAAAACCCTTTTAATTGCAGGTGAAAAAGAATCGCGAGAAGTGTATGTGCGAGTGAATGATGCAAATAAAAGAATTAGGAATTCTGAATTACTCATAGTGGCTGGTGCTAAACATGAAATTTCTCAAAAAGAATACATCACTAAGTTAAATGAAGTTATATTTAATCTTTAAACGTTCCACTACTTTCTCTCTTCGATCGGTCTACTTGTAGTCTTTCCACATAAAAGCAATTAAGGAAACTTTCTACTAGGCCAATTTAAAAAGAAAACTTAATAAAGTATCATAATTTAAATAAAAATATGATTAAAAAGTTTTTTATAATAACCTTATTTTTAGTTATGATTTTATTTATTGTGCCACAAATTTTTGCTTGTAGTATTACTCCATTTCCATATTTTTCTATTAGAACATCCGAATTGAATAAATGCTATTTTACTTCTGATAATGAAAATCTTTCTTCTAATGTAGATATTATTGAATTTATCAACAATAAACCGGAGTCAGAATATGCAAATTGTGATAATTTAGTTTTATCTGAAGATGAACAGCAAATTTTCAGAAATGTGATCAATCAATTCAATAAAGAACATTATGGTTTTAGTGCTATTTATATTGAAAAACAATCCTCTTCAGAATACATAAATTTTCAAAATCGAGTTGAAGAAATCAATGCTGATAAATGTGATTGTGAAAGATATGATAATGTAACTAGATATGCGGATTGGACAGTTTATTTAAAATTATCTGATTGTGAGCATAATACAGCTTGTCAAGCAGTCCCTCCAAATGGGTGTGTTGTCAAATTAACTTACAAAGAAAAATCATTATTTGTAAGTATAATGGAAAGATATAATTTTGAGCAATTAATTCTACTATTTGTAGGTTCAATCACAGTAATTATTGGACTTGTATTTTTAATTAGATTTTTAATTAAGAAATCTAGAAAGACATAATGTTGCTATTTCGTAAATTGTTTTCTTGTTCTCTTTGTACAGGTCTATTTAAATGCGATTATATGAACTTCATCATTTTGTGTTTATTCTTAAGTAAACTTTATATCTTTGTCTAAGGTTCTTGGTATATTGTGGCTGAAGAAGTATGTATTACTCAGGATAAGCTAAGTGAAGATGATAGATATTCTCGTTATGATTCTATTGCAAATAAAGAATACAAATTGGTTATTTCGGAAGAAAACCCTAAGGTTGTTGGTTATCCTGCAGACAGATTTGATCTTAGTCGTGATGAACAGCA
>PCYF01000019.1:1930-15555 GCA_002762915.1 Candidatus Woesearchaeota archaeon CG10_big_fil_rev_8_21_14_0_10_32_9 | reverse complement strand
CATACAGCCAGTATTTGGATTGAATGAAATATATTGGCAACCTACAAAAAATCTTTCTGCGGAAGAAGTCGTAAAAATCATTATTGACTTGTTGCCATTGGCAAAAGAAGAGTTGTATGAGTCTTATGATCTGGAGAAGTATCCTGAATTAATTAATACTTTAATGTTTGTTAAATATTTTAATACTCAAAATAAGTTCAAAGAAGTGAAATTTGACAGAATGTCAAAGGAATGCATTGACTCCGTTGTTGAGTATGATGATATTGAAAGTCTATCTATAGGTGTAAATGTAGGAACGGAAGACATTCACATGGCCTTATCATCATATAAACGATCTTGGAACGCAGAGCAAGGACGATTATCAATGTATTTTGACAAGATGGGAAGAAAGACCTTTGACAAGTTCTACGCGGCAACAACAAATTATTTGTTGACAACTGTATTTTCTAATTTGGGTATTTCTTTAGGAAAAGAAACATTAAATTTGAAAGAGAATAATAAGAATTAAACTTTTAACAGATTTATATTTTTTAAGACTTACTAAGAATTAACTACAACAATAATACTATCCAATTCTGGAAGATTAGTGTTACAATGTAGGCAATTAAGAAACTTGGCAAGAAAGGTATTCCTTCTTTGACTCGAGCAAATTTAACATTATTCTTCTTAAGCAGAGCAATATCTTCTAGAGATATTCCTGTTTTGCTTGGTTTGTATAATTCCCCATTTTTTAACTTGATTTTGTCAATGATCCAATCGCCTTCTGTAAGTTTGTTAACAGGGATGTCTGCGAATAAAACTGATCTCTCGATTGATTTTATAACTAATGATAAATAGAAGAACAAAACAAACACTATGCTTACAATAACTGTTGCAATCTTAAATCCAGTATAAATTGGAGCAACTAACGAAATAATTATTATGATTCCTAAGAATATGAATAATAGTAATCTTGTGCGTTTTATTTTTTCGTCTTTCATCACTGAAGAGAATTCTTTTTTAAATGCACTAAAATGCTTAACTCCGAGCATGGTCATCCAACAAGCACCATAAATTGCACCAACTATAAACGTGTTAACTACAAATATTAAAAATAAAGGAAGCGTTGTCCCGATGGAAAATACTCCTAGGCCCATAACTGCACCAATGCCCATGATTATCTTAGCATCGCCTCCGCCCCACATTCCTGTGAAGTAGAATAATAATCCTAAAATTATTCCTGCAACAAAACCAGCGGCTGTATTAATGAGTGGAGAAAATGAGGTATAGAAAAGACTTGAGATAGTAGCAATTAAAAAACCGATACCAACGAGACCAAAACTCAATGTGTCTGGAACTTCTCTTGTTTTCATATCGGCTATTGTGCCTAATAAAAGTGCCAATAAGATTAAAATCTCTTCGATCATAATCTAATTCTTTTATCTAAATATTTAAATAGTTTGTTATATTGCCAAAGACTATGCTAATTCCTAGTATTTTGAAAGGACAAGACATGCCTAAGCACCTCGCAATTAATGCAACTAGAATAAGAACTTGGGCTACAAAAAACAATATTGATATCAAAGAAGCTGTTAAGAAGAATCTCGAAAAATTGAAGGATCTTATAGAATTACAGATAAAAAAAGATATTCCCTTATTAACCATACAATTATCTACAAAAAACGAAGAAGAAATTGATGGTTTAAAAAAATTCTTCAAAGAGTTAGTGTTGGATGAATTAATAATTGAGAAAAAAGTAAGAATCTATGTTATAGGAAACTTAAATGCATTGGAACCTGATTTTGTTGACATTCTAAGAAACGCTATGGATAAAACAAAAGAGTATGATCACTACTTTTTGAACTTTTGTGTAAAATATGATGGACACGAAGAAATACTTGCTGCAACAAAATTGCTAATAAGAAAAGCTTTGACTGAAAAAATATCTATAGATGATCTTAATGTTGAACAATTAAAAGAAAATCTTTCAAGTAGTTATTTTATGGCTCCAGAATTAATGATAATGAATAATCATCACTACAATGGACTGTTGTTGTGGGATGCAAAAGGATCCACGATATACTTTACAGATAAGTACTGGTTAGATTTTGAAAAAAAAGACTTTGATAAAGCAATTGATTTCTTTAATCAAAACAAAAAGAAAGATTAAAAGTAATAATTCTTAAGGTTTTTTATAATAAGAACTTTGAGCTCTTTTCTGAATGTGATTCAAATGGAACTGTCTTTCTTTCAAGAACTTTTTCTCATTTAATCCATGAGATTCAATGAGCAAAGAAGTATGTTTTCCTCCTAACATGTGGGGCATAATAACATAAGATGCTCCTGCTTTGTATAACTCTAAAGCTTCTTCAACTTGATTTGAAACAGTAATAATGAGAGCCTTTGAATTATGTTCTTTGATAAATTTAATTAACAATAGGTTAGTTTCTAGATCGGGAATGGTGGAAGCAATCATTTTTGCTTCTTTAAAATTCAATTCGTTAAGCAATTCAATATTGCTGGCGTCTCCATATCTGCAATCAATTCCTTGCTTTGCTAAATCAAGAATTATTTCAGGATTATTGTCTATAACTAAAAATTTTTTTTTCATTTTTTTGAAAGATTCAGCAAGATCAAAACCTATTCTATGATATCCAAATAGAAGTACGTGGTGCTTATCATGAGATAAATACTTATGTTCATCAACTTTTTTACCACGTCTCTCAAAAATATTAAGAATTGGCGATAGCAAATTGTATAATTTATTATTATACATCATCATATATGAAGACCCGGCAATTGTTATTATTCCTATTAATGTTACAACAGAAAGAATATCGGAAGAAACATGACCAAATTTTGAACCGATCGCAATGATGATTAAAGAGAATTCACTTATTTGAGCCATGGCTAATCCTGTGAATAAACTATTTCTTTTAGTATAGCCAAGAAGCCCCATGAGTATCATGACAATAATAGGATTTCCTATTAACACAAATAAAGATAATACAATAATAGGAACAGTATATGTTGCTATGTTGTTAAAAGTCATCTGACTTCCTAAAACAACAAAGAAAAGTAAAATAAAGAAATCTCTTAAAGGTCTTAGTTTGGAGCTTATTTCATATCTTAGAGGAGAAACAGATAAAGCTACTCCTGCTAATAATGCACCAGCTTCAATAGAAAATCCTAAGAATCCAAAAATACTTCCAACAATCAAACACCAACCTATGGAGAAAAATAATAGAATCTCTTGAGATTTAGCAATAGTTTTTGTGATAAGAGGAAACAACAATTTTGAGATAAGATAAATTCCAACAATAAGACCAATCGTTTTTAGAATTGCAAAAATAATGTATGTTCCTAGTTCGCCTTCACCAGGACTAGAAGATAAAGCAATAAGCATAAGCATTGCAACAATATCTTGAATGATGAGAACTCCCAACGTGATTCTACCATACAAACTTTCAAGTTCTCCTTTATCTGAGAGCAATTTCATAATAACAATTGTGCTACTAAAAGTTAATGCAATTGCAACGTAAATTGAAACTATTAAGTCAAAACCGAGTAGATAACATAACCCAAAACCAACCAAAGAAGTAAATATTATTTGACCAAGACCGGCAATAAGAGAGACTTTTCCCATATCTTTTATTACTTTTGGATTTAGATGAATTCCGACAAGAAATAATAGAATAGAAACACCTATTTCTGCTAGCGCAGGAAGTGCATTTTCAGATTGAATAATATTAAGACCAATTGGGCTGACAATCAATCCTGTAAGAATATACCCTATGATTAAAGGTTGCTTAAGAAGTCTCATAATTATTGTAACAAATACTGCAAGAACTACAACAAATGTTATTTCTAAAAATACTGGCTCAATCAATTTTTCACGCTCATATAAACCCTAAATCCGCCAGATTTGGCAAGAGCTTCAACACTTTCAAAAACATTCTCCATCTTTTCAGACAATATTTTTCCGCCCTTATTGTGTCTAGCAACGATTTGTAAGGTTCCTCTTTTTTTCAGATGATTAAATGATTCTTCAATTAATTTAAAGCAAACATCTCTGCCTGCGGCATAAGGTGGATTAGATAAAATAAAATCAAACTCTCCACTTATCTTTTCAAATAAATCAGATTTAATAACTTTTCCTTTTAACTTAAGTTTATTCAGATTTTTTTCACAAATTTTGACTGCACGTTCATTAATATCAGAAAAAACCACTTCTGTAGCGGGATATTTTTTTAAAATACAAATTCCAACAACTCCATTTCCGCAACCAAGATCTAAACCTTTAGTTCCCGAAATCTTTGATTTTTCAATTAAAAGCTTAGAAGCAGTGTCTAAAGCATCTTTTGAAAATAATCCTGAAGCTGAAAGCATTTCAAACGAAAGTCCCAATGCATTTACAGAAATTTTAAAAATAGTCTCTTCAGAAGTTGGTTTCTCAGAAAAGTAATGATCCATATAACTACAAAAAAATACATCCTTAAAAAGCTTTCTCAAAAATCAACAAATTTTAATCTTTTTAACTAGATGAATTATCAGATGTTATGTTTGTTAAGGAAGAATTCAATAATTCTGTATTATTTAATTTATTTAGCAGAGACGTTACGTTCAATTTATTTGGATCTATGATGACTGGATCTTTAATTATGCCCATAACTCTATATATGTATGCATCTGCAAGCATAATCAAATTATCAAGATCTGTTCCAATTATTTTTGAACAGTACTGATCAGATATAATTTCATTCTTCTCGCCCAAACTAAATTCTAAGACGTGAACTCTTGGTCCAGATTCAGAACAATTGTGAATTGGAAGGTCAGGATAACCTGGAAGAGCTTCGGTAAATCCAGAGTTTACATTTATGTATGTGCCAATAACTTTAGTTACTTCAGTTCCTGCAATAGCAGCTTTACCAAAGCCTGATAGTTCAGGAGAATAAGCAACAGTAAAATTTCCATTATTTTTAGCAACTACTATTATGTATAGACTCAAACTATTATTATAAGAAATGTTCTCAACATCTAAAGGATGATAATAAAAGTCGTAAACAACATCTCCAACACCAGTTTTTAAAGTTGTTCTCCAAAGACCCAAATCAGAAGTTTTATTAAAATAATATCCATTATATTGAGAGTAATCTACTTGGGCAGGTTTATTTGTTGAAACCAATAAATAAACGATTGCTAAAATAATTATTATGCCAACAGGTATTCCCATTTTTAATAAAAGACTATGTTTAGAAGACTTCTTTTTGGATTGTTTTTCTTCTTTTTTTTCTGAATTTGTAGAGTCACCTTTTACTTTGAACACGCTAGATTCTGAGAGTATAGGAGTATCTTTTTTATTTTCTTTTGAGCCTTGCACTGACTTGTGACTTTTGTTTGGTTTGTTAGACTTATCCATTTTTTACCCCTAGATTATTGTATAAAACGTAATCTCTAAAACTAAGAATGTCTAGATATGAAGCATCAGCTCTAAAACAATTGCTGTCAACTGTAGCTAGATTTGAATTAAGACTACTTACAGAGTTATTCAACACAACAACAATCCTTGTTGGAGAAGCGTCTGCGCAAGTAATAATTGGAAAATCATTCAACAAATCTTCTTTAGTAACTGCTAGAATTACTTTTTTTCCTGAATAAACATTAACATCGTTGTACAAATAATTATAGTATTGTTCATCTGAATAACTAGTTTCATTTAAACTTAAAGGATCTTTAGTAAACACAATTGTAGGTGCAAAAGAATATGCTGTTTCAAATTCAATATTTTTGAACTTATTTGCAATTGTAGGCGCTGAATAAAAGAAAAATTTAGTCTTGTCAACTGTTGTTGTTAAAACAGTTACCCCGTTAACAGATTCGGATTTAAGAGTATAACCATTATATTTTATATCTGTATTGGTACTGTCATTTCCATAAAAAGAATAAGATAAAACACTAAAGCCCATTAAACCAATCAAAATCAATCCAACTATAATTGAGTTTCTTCTTCTTATTTTATCTTCTCTTTCTGAAGAGGTACTGAATCGTTTCTTAGCCATACTAACTGTAGAAAAACTAGTATTATAAAAATCTTATTAAAAATTGATTCAGATGAGAAGACCATGGAAGAATACACCGCAACATATAAAAACTAAATAATGTTTTCAAAGGAAATGCTTCCAGATAAACAAGTAAAGAAGAAATTCAAAAAAGTATTCAGCGAAGATCCAGATAAATATTACGCTACAAGTATTCTGAAGCAAGAAGGGTTCAAAAGATATTCCTGTAGTAAATGTGGAATAAAATTTTGGGCTCACAAAGAACGAGAAACTTGTGGAGATCCTAGTTGTAGTGGTGGATTCACATTCTTATCAAATAATCCTGCGAAACATAAAATGGATTATGTTCAAGTCTGGAAAAAATTCTCAGAATTAATGGCAAAAAAAGGATACACTCCTATTGAAAGATACTCAGTGGTAGCGCGATGGAGAGACGATACAGATTTCGTACAAGCAAGTATTTATGATTTTCAACCATACGTAGTTAACGGAGAAGTTGAACCGCCAGCAAATCCTCTTGTTGTTCCACAGTTTAGTTTACGATTTAATGATATAGATAATGTTGGAGTAACTATGAGTCATAATACAGGATTCGTTATGATTGGACAACATGCATTCATGAAAAAAGAAGACTGGAACCAACCAAAATACTTTAAAGATTTAGTTGATTGGTTTATAGAAGGAGTGGGTCTAGACAAAGATGAATTAGTATTTCATGAAGATGCTTGGGCTGGAGGAGGAAACTTCGGACCATGTATGGAAATATTCAGTAGAGGAGTAGAACTAGCAAATCAAGTTTACATGCTATATGAACAAACACCTGAAGGCGATCAAGAATTAAAACTAAAAGTGCTAGATATGGGGATGGGGCATGAAAGAGTAGCATGGTTCTCTCAAGGAAAAGGTACAATGTATGATGCAGCATTTCCAACAGTAATAAAAAAAATGATTGAAAGAACAAAAGTCGATTACGATCAAGATTTTATCAACAAGTATCTTCCATATGGTTCTTATCTTAACATAGATGAAACAGAAGATGTTGCAGGAACGTGGAAATTTGTTGCTGAAAAACTAGAGATGAAAATGGATGTATTAAGAAAAAAATTACTTCCTCTAAGCGCAATGTATTCGGTTGCAGAACATTCAAGATCATTACTTGTTGCAATAAGCGATGGAGCTCTCCCTTCAAACGTGAAAGGAGGATATAATTTACGAGTTATTTTACGAAGAGCATTACAATTTATTGATGAATATTCTTGGAAATTGGATTTATTTGAAGTTTGTGAATGGCATGCAGAATACTTGAAACCAATATTTCCTGAGTTATCAAAAAATCTTCCTCATGTAAAAAAAATACTTGATGTAGAAAAGAAAAAATATCTTGAAGGACAAGAAAGAAACAAAAAAATAATAGAAAAAATAATCCAAAAAGAAGTGGCTGTAGAAAAACTAGTTGAGCTATATGATAGTCAAGGAATAAGTCCAGAAACTGTTAGAAAAGAAGCAAAGAAACTTGGAAAAGAAATAATTGTGCCAGATAACTTTTATTCACTTGTAAGCGAAAGACACGAACAAGCAGAGCAAAAAACACAAACAGTAAAAGAAGAGAAACTAGATTTAGAGGGAATAAATTCTACTCAAGTTCTTTATTATGATCACTTTGATTTAGTTGATTTTAAAGCACATATTCTTAAAGTTATTTCAACAAAAAATCCTGAAACAAAATACTTGGTTCTTGATCAGTCTGCATTTTATCCAACGAGCGGAGGGCAAATACACGATATTGGAACAATAAACAAGCATGAAGTTGTAAATGTAATTAAACAAGGAAGCATAATAATACATGAAGTTAAAGGAAAAGATTTCAAAGAAACAGAAACTGCAATTTGTAAAATAGACTTTGATAGAAGATTACAACTGGCACAACATCACACAGCAACACACATTTTAACAGGAAGTGCAAGAAAAATACTAGGAGATCACGTTTGGCAAGCAGGAGCCGCAAAAACAGTAGAAAAATCAAGATTAGACATAACACATTACGAACAACTTACAGATGCGGAAATTAATGAAATAGAGGATTTGGCAAATACTGTTGTAAAGGAAAACAGACCAGTATTCAAATCATTCATGAAAAGAAATGTTGCAGAAGCAAAATACGGAGTAAGAATCTACCAGGGCGGCGCAGTTCCAGGAAAAGAACTTCGTATAATAAACATAAATGACTTTGATGTAGAAGCTTGTGGGGGAACACATCTAGATCTCACAGGAGATGTAGGAAGTATAAAAATAATCAAAACAAGTAAGATACAAGATGGCGTAGTTAGACTTGAATTCTTAGCAGGAGCTGCTGCAGAAAAATACTTTGAAAAAGAAAGAGAAATAATAAGAACTGCGAAAGAACTATTATTGTGTGAAGAAAAACAAATTCCTACACGTGCTTTAGAATTATTTGAAAACTGGAAAAAATCCAAAAAAGGAAAACTTGATTCTAAAGAACTTAAGTCAAAAGAGGAATTTTCTGGAGATGTAATCCAAAAAACAGCAGAAGTTCTAAAAACACAACCAGAACACATAATAAAGACGCTTCAAAGATTCAAACAAGAAATTAAGTAGAGTACATGTTGAGTTAATTTGATGACTAATAAGGTTAATAAATACGCATTGATTTCTAATAAGTATGAGTGAATCTGAAGTAAAAGAATTAATAAAAGACGCATCTGATAAATTTAACAAAGATGTAAATCCTTTAATAAGCATAGGATTGTATGAAAATGCTAGATATGACCTTGAGATAATACTAAACATTCTAAGACCAAATGAAGAACTTATCAAAACACTTCCGGCCGGTATTAATTATCTTATAAGTGTTTGTAAGATATACAATTCTTTGAATTCAAATAAAAAACCGTCAGAAAAAATTATGCAAGATTATTGTGCCTATGCTGCTCAAGTACAAATGCGAATAGTTGAATAGTATTCTTACCAATTATTTCTTTTTAATTTCTCTCAAAAAGAACCAACCGAGTGCAAGTATTAGAATTCCAATTACAAGAAAAGCACTACTACTTGAAAAATTCAATTGTTCAATAAAGAAATAAGCTAAACCTAAAAATGCAAAAATTAAACCAGCCATAATCAAAAAGAAAATAATTATGTGAGTCATCAACTTCTCAAAACTTTTATCGATGCTCTTTTTAGCATCTTTAATAGTCTCATCAATTTCTGATTTTATCTCATTAACTGCATGATGAATTTCTCTTCCAAAAACAACGTTCTTGAAAGCACTAACTGTTTTGTTAACACTCTTGCTAATAAGACTTGCCTCTTCTTTTTTCTGCATAAACAAATCTAAGAATTAAGGATTTAAATAATTAACTAAATTTTTGTGATACGTTTACAGTTTGTTTCCGAAAGGTATTAATATATATAAATTAAAAAACCGAGTATGACTGAGGAAATTTCTCTAAAGACAAAGATACTAATGATTTTATCTGTGTGCATTTCCTTATTAGTATTACTTACTTCTTCGGATACTTTTAGCCACGGAGTGGTTTTTGTTCTTTTAGGAATTCTAAGCATAATTGTAGCACTACTAGGGATTTTCGCGGCAATAATGATATTATTAAGAAAAAGAAATATAGGCACATTTCTTTTGAAAATATTTTCCATTACTGGAATGCTTTATTCCCTGATGTATATGTTAATAGATGTGGGAACTAGGGGAGTATTTTTTGGATTCTTCATTATATGGCTAATTATATTTATATTAAATAAACCTACAAAAAACGATCAATTTGAAGAGATGCCTAAAGGTAAATACCTGAAACTGAATTGGATTGTTTTGGTGGTATTAATAATCGTAGTATTAACAATTGTTTATATTTGGGTGATTGATTGGGAAGGCAAAGCCAAAATAATGAGTTCTCCAAATGGTGGAGGAATCTCCGTGTTTAGACAAGAAGGGGTATTAACTGATATAACTGTTATTTGTGATGGCGCTTTTGTTTATGATGTATCAGAATTAAAAGAAGATTTATTGGCCGAAGTAACAGTAAAAATGATTGCACCTTCTGCAAATATATCAATACTATCTAATACAACTGGGAAAATTTTGTTAAGAATTCTAAATATGCAAGAAAATGCTATTAAGGTAAATAGAAATGAAAAAAATATTGACAAAATAAATTATGATGATTTTTGGAATAGTTCTGATGAACAACAATTAATTGAATTCCCAATAAGTGGAACCTTCTTGCTAGAAGAAAAAGGATCAAAAACAATGTTGGATGTTAAAGCAAACGACGAAACAGTAATTGAAATTCCTGCAGTTGAAAGTAAAGATCCTCTTAGAATAGTGGTATTTTCAGATACACACTCTGCGCAATTTATTTATATGTCTGTATTGGCGGAATTCTTAGATAAAAAACCAAATTTTGTTGTATGGGCTGGAGATATAACGAATAATGGATATTCAATAGAGTTTCTTATTGCATCAGCAATTGCAGAATCATACCCTCTTCAAGTATTTACAACAATGGGTAACCATGATATTTGGAATAGAGGCGATAAATATTACAACGTGTACTTTGGACCCTATTACTATTCATTTGAAATCAAAGATACTAAAATAATAATATTAGATACCTCAAAAGGACTAATTGGAGATTCTCAATTCGATTGGCTTTATAGAGAATTGAAAGATAACACCAATAATCACACAATAATAATATCTCACATGCCTCCCATTGATACTCTTTCAGGAAACTTCGACACATCTGAAAATTTACACCCAGAAATGTCAAACACAATTCATATCAAATCAGAAAGCGAGTATCTTATTAAACTAATGAACGAGTTTCATGTAGATGCATACATTGCAGGACACACACATCAACAAGGTGCAATAAAAATTAATGATACACTTATTGCTACAAGTGGAGCATTAGGAGGAACAGTACTTCCTGGAGATAATGTTGGATACATAATCCTCGATGTTGATGAAGAAGGTGTACATTTAGAAAACATAGATGTTATGAGTGTTGAAGAAGTTAATAGTAATAAAATTCAAGATAACCTCCATGCAGCAAGAGTATTCGTGCTTCCAGTCATAATTAATAAAAGTATAAGAATAGCTTCAACAATACTTTTATTTTTAATTTTATCAATAGTTCTTTATTTCCTTAAAGATAAACTTATTTATAGAAAATAACAACACAAAGAATTTAAATATTAATTATAACAAGATGGTTTAATGAAAATATATTTTGCAGGTTCAATTCGTGGTGGAAGAGATGATAAAGGATTATACAATGAATTAATTCAATATCTAACTAGTTATGGAAAAGTTTTAACAGAACATGTTGGCGACAAAAATTTGACTGAGTTTGGTGAAGATGGTCCATCGGATGAATGGATTTACAACAGAGATATGTCGTGGATTAAAGAAGCCGATGTAATAATTGCAGAAGTTTCTACACCTTCTTTAGGAGTCGGATACGAGCTTGGTAAGGCCGAGAATATGAATAAACATATTCTATGCTTATACAAGAATCAACTAAATAAAAGATTATCTGCAATGATTAGTGGAAATAAAAATCTGAAACTTGTGAATTACAAAACTCTAGATGAAGCTAAAAAACACATTGACAAATTCTTTAAATTATTAGAAAAGAATTGTTAATAATCCATATCTGGACCTTTTCTAGGAGCGCCGTCTGGCTTAGCTGCAAGAATAACATCATCAATTCTAAGAATCATTATTGCAACCTCTGCCGCACTAGAAAGTGCCTGAGTTTTTATTTTCAAAGGTTCAATTATTCCCTCAGCCCAAGCATCAATAATCTTTCCTGTAAAAACATTGATTCCTGCCCACTTCTGATTTTTATCATGAGCTGCTTTCAATTCAGTTAGGATATCAATAGGATCCAAACCAGCATTCTCTGCAAGAGTTTTTGGAATAACTTCAAGAGCATCAGCAAACGCAACAACAGCTAATTGTTCTCTTCCTGAAAGAGTTTGCCCATATTTCTTTAATTCTTTAGCAACTTCAACTTCAATGCTTCCAGCGCCCGCTACAACTTTACCTGAAGATAAAGCAGAAATAATATCCCCGATTGCATCTTCTACTGCGCGAGCAACTTCATCAATTACATGAGATGTTGAGCCTCGTATTAAAATGGTTAAAGCACTAGGATTTTTACAATCACGAACGTAAGTCATAAATTCTTCGCCAACCTTTTGTTGTTCAACAAGGCCAGCATGACCTATATCTGTTGAAGAAATATCATTTAAGTCACTTACTAATTTTCCACCAGTTGCTTTAGACAAAAGCTCCATGTCACTTTTTTTAACACGTCTTACTGCATAGATTCCTTTTTTTGCAAGGAAATGCTGTGCTAGATCATCAATACCTTTCTGACAGAAAACAACGTTTACACCAGACGCAACAATTTTATCAGTCTTTTTCCTCAACATATTTTCTTCCATGTCTAAAAATGATTGAACCATACTAGGATCAGAAATAGAAATCTTAGCATCAGATTCAGGACCTTTTACTTCAATTGGAACGTCAAGCAAAATTATCTTTGCATCTTTAACACTAAGCGGCATTCCAGAATGAACTTTTTCTTTATCAATAACAACACCAGAAATTAATTCAGATTCTTCAATACTTCCACCAACTTTTTTCTCAATCTTAATATCTTCTCTATAAACAATATTGTTTTTAGATGAAATGCTTAAAATAGCAGAAACAATCAAATTAGCAAGATGATCTTTCTTGTCTTCTGCTCCTTTTCCAGTCATAGCAGTAGTTGCAAGTTTCAACAAAGTTTCTTTGTCAGTTTTGTCAAGTTTAACACTTAATGATTTCAAAATCTCAGATGCTTTCTCAGCTGCAAGTCTATACCCCTTGGAAATACTTGTTGGATGAATATTATTATCAAGAAGTTCCTCAGCTTTTTTTAACAATTCTCCTGCAATAACAACAGCAGTAGTGGTACCATCGCCAACCTCATCTTCTTGAGTCTTAGCAATTTCAACAATCATCTTAGCAGAGGGATGATCAATACTCATCTCTTTAAGAATTGTAACACCATCATTAGTGACTGTGACATCTCCAAGACTGTCTACAAGCATCTTATCCATGCCTTTTGGACCAAGAGTAGTTCTAACACTTTCAGCAACTAATTTAGCCGCAAGAATATTCATTCTTTGAGCACTTCTTCCAGAATTTCTTTGAGTACCATCAGACATAATATAAACAGGTTGATAATTATCTTTATTTTCCATATTTTTCCCCCGAATTGTTGTAATTGAACATTATTTAAAAGTTTTTCTCACAGAAACAACACAAAATTTAAAATAAAACTACTTTTAATGTAAATTATGAAAATAACAATTTCTGGAAATTTGGGGAGTGGAAAGAGTACTGTCGCAAAAATGTTAGCAAAAGACTTAGGCTATTCTCATTATTCAACGGGAGATTTTATGAGAAAGATGGCAGAAGAACGCGGAATAACTCTTCTTGAGTTAGGGAAAATTGCAGAAAATGATTCTTCAATTGATTACGAACTTGATGATTAT
>PCYF01000019.1:622-1816 GCA_002762915.1 Candidatus Woesearchaeota archaeon CG10_big_fil_rev_8_21_14_0_10_32_9 | reverse complement strand
TATTGCCGGAAGAAGCGAAATTGAGGCAATTGCCGTGAAAACCAGCCCGCGGCTTTATTTTTTTGTTGATAAAAACTGGTGGAAACAGCAAACCGGGCCGAAACAGGCAGAGCTTTTGAACCGGCTTGAAGGATTGGATCAGGAATTTGGCCAAAAGATTTATCCGGGGATAACTTCTGTTTTTGGCAATGAGTGGAAGCCGGGCATTGATGGCGATGAAAGAATTACCGTCCTGTTTCATCAGATGAAAGAAGGAGTAGGCGGTTATTTCCGCAATGTGGACGAATATCTTAAATTGCAGTCGCCCGAGTCAAATGAGCGGGAAATGATTTATATCACCACTAGCCAGATTGAAAGCCCCCAATTGAAAGTTTTTTTAGCCCACGAATTTCTTCATTTGGTCAGTTTTAACCAGAAGGAGAGAACCCTTGGCATTAACGAAGAAACTTGGCTGAATGAGGCGAGAGCCGAATACGTTGCCACTCTTTTAGGTTATGACGACGCCTACGAAGGCAGTAATCTTGAGCGCCGGGTGAAAATTTTCCTGGAGGAGCCGAATGACCCATTAACTGAATGGCAGGGAAAAAGGGCAGACTATGGCGCCTTGAATCTTTTTGTTCATTACTTAGTTGACCATTACGGGGTAAAGATTCTTGCCGATTCTCTAAAATCAGAGAAAAGCGGGATTTTTTCCCTTAACGATGCCTTAGCCAAGAACGGTTTTTATACCGATTTTGCCAAAATTTTTACCGATTGGACGCTGGCAGTGGTGGTTAATGACTGCACTATTGGGCCTAAATATTGCTATCTCAACCCTAATCTTAAAAATCTGCGGCTTAACCCGAGCATTAACTTTCTGCCTTTGACCGGGAAAAGCACCTTATCAGTCACCAATGTTACTAAAAACTGGGCCGGGGAGTGGCAAAAGATAATCGGCGGCAAAGGCGTCTTAAAGCTGGAATTCAGCTCTTTGGCCGGTCTTAATTACCGCGTGCCATATCTGGTGCAAACTGCCGAGGGGAATTACCAAGTTAATTTTCTAACCCTTGACAAAAACGAACACGGCGAAGTCTATATCTCTGATTTTGGCACTCTTAACCGTTTCTTAGTGGTAATTCCTTCTTTGCAGACAAAAAACAGCGGTTTTAACGGCGCTGACCCAACCTATCCTTTTACCTTTACGGTTTCTGTTTC
>PCYF01000019.1:0-571 GCA_002762915.1 Candidatus Woesearchaeota archaeon CG10_big_fil_rev_8_21_14_0_10_32_9 | reverse complement strand
AACAAAAAAACAATTTCCTGCCGGAGAATTGAAAACAGCCTTTATTTTGGGATGAAAAACAACGCCGAGGTTCGCTGTCTTCAGGAATTCCTGGCCAATCAGGGCAAGGCAATTTACCCTGAAGCTTTGGTCAGCAGTAATTTTCTTTCCTTGACCCAAGCCGCAGTTATCCGCTTTCAGGAGAAGTATGCCGCAGAAATCCTTGCGCCCCTTGGATTAAGCCAGGCTACGGGTTTTGTTGGTAGCCGAACCTTAACAGTGATTAACCGACTACTGAGGCCATGAAACTTGGAACCCCGTAAAGGGGGCGTTGCCCCCCACGGGGGGCTTTACGCCCTTGAAACTTGGGAACAATATTTAAAGTTTTATGTTTCAAGTTTGATCGTTCGAGGCAGGGTAGGTTATCAACAATTGACAATGCTTCTTGTATCAGTGGTATAATGATTGAATATCGAAAAACCGCCAATTTTTTTGGGCTTATATTATTAGCAAACTAATTTTGCAGAACCCGCGTTTTTAATGTGGGTTTTGTTTTTATTTTATATGCCGTGCAAAAAAAGAAAGTTCAGGC
>PCYF01000031.1:6453-9182 GCA_002762915.1 Candidatus Woesearchaeota archaeon CG10_big_fil_rev_8_21_14_0_10_32_9 | reverse complement strand
CTAGTTTTTCTCTTCCGTATTCTACGATTTCCATAACTCTTACTGATGCAGCTACTTCGTCGGATAGTTCTTGAGAATCCGGCATTGAGGTATCCATAAGGTTTCTTAGAAGTTCTTTTGCTCTGTCTATTACTGCTTGTCTTTTGCTTATTCTTATATCTTCTATTTTTCCTACTTGGATTTTTGCGTTACAAGGTCCAATTCGTTGGATTATTTCTATTGCTGCTCCGACTATGCTTGTTTCTGCTTTGTCTAAGCTACTAGGAATAATTATTTCTCCTTGTGTTTTTCCTGATTTTGTGTCTACGTTTACTTCTATTCTGCCTATTCTTCCTGATTTTTGTAGTTCTCTTAATTCCAGGTCTGCACCTAGTAATCCTTCTGTTTGCCCAAATATTGCACCTATGACATCAGGTCTATCTACTACTCCATCAATGAAGATTTTGGCGTGAACGATATATTTTGCTGCGACTTGCGCTATTTTTGCCATTTTATTGCCTCCTATTTCTGTCTGTTTTTGTAGTCAATTATCGCTAGAACAAGTACTATTGAGGTCTCACGCTCTTTAGGTATCTACTGCCTCGTCTCCAAATCGGAGAAACATTATGATTATAGTAAATTTGAGTGACTCCTTCCGAGTCTCGTTCTATTGATTTATTATGACTATGAGTGTTGCCCGAGACACTAACTCCCAAGCTCATTGCTCGGTCACCGTTTCCGGTGTCCCACGATGGGATTTCGCCTTGTGCTCCATTGAGTACTCTCGTGTCGGGCTTACGGTTTGAGAATGGTTCTAATTATATAAATATTCCCATAATTTATTTTCTATATTGAAGTTAATTCTTCGAAAAAAAAAGAAAAGAAGAAGATTCAGTATGAACAACCTGAATATTCTGCAAGTTTAGTTAAACTTTGACTTCCTTCATATTTTACGCTCTTAATTATCCATGTTGGAAGTACAGAAATGTTTACAGCTTGACACTCTTCTACTCGAGGATTTTCTCCATCAGGATCACATTCAACAACATCTAATTGTGATGCATATTCTCCGAATTCAGCAATTTGTGTTTTACAATGTGGACACCAATATACAGTGTATAATTTTGCTCCAGCTTTAGTCAAACATTGGGCCAAAGTTAGTTTAGAAGATTCTTCAGTTTTCACAACCTGTTTAGAGGGCGTATTAATTACATTTCCTGTTAAACTTTCATTTAATACAGGGGCCGTTTCATTGGTGTACTCCTCTATTATTGCTTGTTCTCTCAAAGAATCCAAGAACTCTTTGTACATTGATGCCATTTTCTGACTAGTCAAATATTCCTCAATTTGTTGTTTTAATTCATCGAATGCAGGAGTTCCTTCAGGCATATCAGCTAGCTTGTATAATATGTGTTGGCCGAATACTGTAGTTATGATTCTTACATCTCCTGGAACCATCTCGAAAGATGCATTTATGAATTCCTCTACTATCGGATCTTGTCTGCTAAAGTTATACTCTCCGCAATAGCTTACACTTTCCACATCATCACTGTATTCGGTAACTAAATCGCAGAAATTACTTTTGTCATCTTTAATCATAGCTTTTACTTCTCCAGCAGTTATGTTTGTCGTTGTATTTGCTATTAAAATGTGTTTGACTTGAACTCTAGCAGGAAGTGTTAAATCTTCTTTGTTCGAATCATAGAAATCTTGTATTTCTTTTTCAGATACCAGCACTACGCTTGTTACACTTTTATTTATTAATTTGTTTATAGTCAATGTTCTTTCGTAAAGTGCTTTTAATTCATTCGAGTTTACTCCTGCTGAATTTAATTCCTTTTCGAAACTAGCCTCATCTAAATCATTTTGTTTAATTAAATCAGCTACGTACTGATCTACTTCTTGAGGAGTTGTTTTGTATCCTTCTTTTTGAGCTTCTTGATATAGTAACATTTCATCAGTCATTATTGCTAAAGTTGTGTTTCTATCTATTGTTGGATCATTTAATGCCTGAATGAGTTTCATTCTCGATAATACTTGTGATTCATATATTGGAACACCATTAACTAATGTTGCAACAGAATCTTGTGTTTGTTCAGGAGTTACTTTTAGAAACAAGAAGTATAATACAATTACTACGGCAACAACCAATACTGAACTTAATGTGATTACTAGCCAGTCAGGTGCTGCATTTTTTTCTTGTTTTTTTGTCTTAGAACTTTTATTTGTAGTTCTTTTCTCTTTGTTTTCAACTTTTTTGTGTTTGGTTGTTTCTTTTTTATGTTCTTTTTTTTCTTCTGTCTGTGTTTCTTTTTTTATTTCTTCTTTGTTTTCAATCATATCATCATCTTCTCTAATTGTATTTTCAGTCAAACCCATCACCTTCTATTTAGTTTTAATTAGGTTATATGATGAATCTTAGATGATTTTTAAAAGTATCGCTGAATTTTTGTTTTTTTCAACAAAACTATATAAATGGGTTTTGTACTATTTTTCTTATGAATGATATTATTATTGGTAGAGATGCTTCTGATCGTGCTAAATATGGCGAGAAAGGGGTCATTCTTGTTGGAAAACATTACGTAAAAATGGGTAGAACCACTTCTCTTTCAAATAAAGTTTTTTTGGATGTTACTAAAAGTCACGTTTTGTTCATTTGTGGTAAGCGTGGAGGTGGAAAATCTTACACGATGGGTGTTATTGCAGAGGGAATTTCAGATCTTCCTGAAGAAATCAGACAAAACATTTCT
>PCYF01000031.1:0-6375 GCA_002762915.1 Candidatus Woesearchaeota archaeon CG10_big_fil_rev_8_21_14_0_10_32_9 | reverse complement strand
CAGGTTATCACGAGTCTTTTAAAGAAAAAGGCATTCCTTCTGATCATCCTTTTTCAATTAAACCTTCGGAACTCGATGGTTCAGATTGGAACATGACTTTTGGCATTGATGAAAATAGTTCTGTAGGTGTTTTAATTGAGCGTGCAATTTACAATCTTAAGGAACGCGGAAAATCTTTTTCAATTAAAGTAATTGTTTCTGAATTAGATTCTTTCAAAGATGTTGACAAAACATCTATTGAAGCTGCAAAAAATCATTTCTTGAATGCTGATGCCTGGGGTTTATTTAGTGAGAATGGAACTAAAATTTCTGATCTTGCAGTTCCTGGTCAAGTTTCTGTTCTTGATCTTTCTTGTTATGCGACTATGCCGGGTTCTTGGAATATTAAGAATCTAGTTGTTGGTTTAATTTCTGAAAAGTTGTTTGTTCAAAGAATGGTTTCAAGAAAAGACGAAGAATTTCTTGATTTACACAAAGCTATGAATCCTTACGGTGATGATGATGTTAAAAAACAACAGTTTCCTTTAGTTTGGTTAGTTATTGATGAGGCTCACGAATTTTTGCCCGTGACTGGAAAAACTCTCGCAACAGATCCGCTGATTACAATTCTTCGAGAAGGACGTCAACCAGGAATTTCTCTAATTTTGGCATCTCAACAACCTGGAAAGATTCACACAGATGTTTTAACTCAAGCAGATACGGTTATTGCTCATCGTATCACTGCCAAATTAGATACTGATGCTCTTGGAACTTTGATGCAGAGTTACATGCGTCAGGGTCTTGTTTCAGAATTAGATGATCTTCCTCGTGAAAAAGGTGCGGCTATTATTTTTGATGATACTAATGAGAAGATGTATCCTATTAGAATTCGTCCTAGATTTACCTGGCACGGCGGTTCTGCTCCGAGCGCCATTCATGAAGATAAAGAATAATTTATTCAAAAAAATTATTGTGTTTCTTAGTTAGAAAATAAGTTTCCGAACCATCTAAAGAATGACTCAACCACATTTGTTTTTTGTTCTTCTTGTAAATTGGTTGTATTGGTTATGTTGATTGTCGTATTTGTGGTGTTGTTTATTGTTGTATTGATTGTGGTGTTGGAGTAATTTCCAGTTTCATCTAATATTTGGGCGCTGTGTATTGTTGTATTGATTGTGCTGTTTGTTTGAGTATTATTTGTTGTCGTATTAATTGTAGTGTTGGTCGTTGTATTTATTGTTGTATTAATTGTGTTGTTGATTGTTGTGTTTATTGTCGTATTTATCAGAGTATTATTTATTGACGTGTTGGTGTAATTTATGGTTACATTTATTTGAGTATTATTTATAGTGGTGTTTGTGTTATTTAAATTTAAATCATCGCTAGAACCATATTCTTGTTCTGACGTTTCTAAGTCGGGTTGTATCTCTTGCGTTTCTTCTAGAGCATAATCTTCTTGTGATACTTCTTCTACAAGCGCTCCTTTTGTTACCATTCCGGTAATTCCTCCAGGACTTTGCGTGCTAATTGCTGCTAATGCAAATAAAACCGCGGTTAATGCAAAGAACGAAAACAAGTGTCAATCTTTTATCATGCTAAAATCCTTTTTTCATATATTTTTATATTTTTGCTTTATTTCGCTTTATTTTCGAATAAATATATAAAAAACATTCAACTTCTACTTATTTGTGGCATTTAGTAAAACGTTTCCAAAATCTTCGGATAAGTCTGTTTATCCTAAGTGGGAGGAGATTTATCTCTCAGAAGAGGAAGAACGCAATGCTGAGATTGAATGTCGCGAGCGTAACATTCGTATAATGCAGGAGTGCATTGATGATGCCAAAGGGATAGTTCACGAGAAAAGACTTCTTGAAAATCAGAATTTAATTATTGATGTTGCTCGTTCTTTGTTCGAGAAACGTGCTAGCCACGAGATTTTTCATAAGGAAAATAGGGCCAAAGAAAAATTTGATAAAGAAAACAAAAAGTAACTACTTTCTAATAGAAAACTTTTAATATTGACGTGTGTTGTCCGAATAAATGGTAAAAAATTCTCTTGCGGATTTGTATAATTATTTGCACACACCACTTCATAACTCGAGGAATGATTTATTTCTTTTGTCGCTCGATTCTTTTAAGAAAAAAAATCCTTCTGTTTATGATTATGATTCTGAAAATTCCGTGACGTATTTGGGATTTCTAATAGCAGACATATTTCTTGAGAGAACCAATGGTAATCCTTCTAACTTTGCAAACATAAGGATTCCTGCACTTTTTGGAAAGAAATCAAATGGCTCTTTAACGATTTGGAAAAGGGTTTTTAATAATATTGAGTTGCTTATTGATCGAGTAGAGCCTGTTAAAGGATTACTTTTAGGAGAATATATTTCAGACTTAGAAAGACGTGAGGGAGTTATTGAAATTTTTCCAGAAAATTCTTTATTATATCTTAATGTGTTTTCAGGACCCGCAGTTTACGATGAATTAATCAAGAGAAACATTAAAGATATTCGACCGCTTGTTGAAATGCAAGAATATAAAATTATAACAATACCTAAACTCTTTCAAGAATATTTAGACAAAAATAAATAATTTATTTTAATTTGACTGCTGTTCCGTAAGCTAGTATTTCTGCTGCGCCTTGCATTACTTCCGATGTTGTGTATCTTACATTTACAACTGCATCTGCTTTCATTTTTTTTGCTTCAGCAATCATTCTAGTTGTTGCTTCTTCTCTTGCTTGCATAATCATTCCAGTATAGCCTTTTAGCTCTCCGCCGACTATTGTTTTTAGCCCTGCCCAAATATCTTTTCCAATATGTCTTGTTTGAACCGTGCTTCCTTTAACTATTCCAAGAATTTCCTTTGTTGTTTGTCCGGGCACTGTTTCAGTTGTTGTTACTATCATCTGTTGTGCCTCTTGTATGCTTTGTGCGGTTCATGTATTGATAAATGATCCATGTGCTCATCTATTGGCTCTGCTTTTGACATGCTTATTATTGACGCAATAAACATTATTACAAATATTAAAGCCAAAGTAAATCCCCATTTTTCTGACCAATCCATTACTAACCAAATTGAAAGTAGAAAGCCTAATATGCTTGCAAGCATGAATGTTGAACTTAATGGCGCATAATGTATTCTTCTAGACCAGGACATTTTATTCTCACCTCAAACGAATTTCAAGATATTTATTTTATCAATATCTTTTCTCGCTTTTTCTAATTTATTGTTAAAGTCATTCATAAATGTTTCCATCTTTTTACATGCTAATTGTTTTAATTCTCCAGATAACATTTTTCCTGATTTGTAGTCATCGTATATTTTTTGTAATTCTACATCATCTTCTATTAGGTGTTGTTTTAACAATTCAAAAACCATATCTTTTTCTACTTCTGCACCCAATCTTCTGTGTTCTTCTACTGTATCTCTTCCTCCGGTTAGGGCTCTGTTTATTTTCTTCTTTACTGATGCAATATCTTCTGGAAGAGATATTGCGTGGTCTGCTTTTGATTTGCTCATTTTCAATCCACCGTCCAGCGAAGGCATATATTTATGGTATAAAGAACTCGGTGCAAAGAATTTTTGTTGTTTTGTCCTTGCAACTACATCTCTAGTTAATCTCATGTGTGGATCTTGATCTATTCCTACAGGAATTATTCCAGGCATTCTTTGTGCTAGTTGTGGAAATAGTATGTCTCCTACTTGTGTTACTGCAGACATTATTCTTCCTGGATCTGCACTTCCGTAAATTCCTTTGAATTCATTTAATGTTATCTTTTGTGCGAACTCATATCCTAATCTTACTACATCCATGTTTTGTGATTGAAAATAAAATACTGTTTTCTTCGGATCCAATCCTAAAGCAATATATGCGGGAATATGAAAATTTAATGCTCTTCTTCTTCCTTCTTCTACGGTTATTCCTCTTGCGGCAGCTGCTTCCAAATCTGCAACTAATATGTATGTTTTTGCACCTTTTTCTTGAAAATACTTTAAATTTTCAACTACGCTCTTGTTTCCCAAGTGTATTTGATCATTTGTTGGCATTAATCCACTTAATGCATAGAATGGTTTTTTTTCTTTGATTGCTTTTGAAATTATTTTTAAATCTCTTCCTGCAAAAACTACGCCTCTTCTCATTAATCTATTTGGATCTGGAAACAGTTCTTTATCGAATGTTTCTAATCCGAAGTCTTTTATTATCTTCACATAATCTTCAGGAAGTTCCGATCCCCAAGGATCTATTATTTTAGTCATATTCAGAATGCAGTTGTATTATTATATAAATTTATTGTGTCTTGAATAATTCTTCTATTATTTTGTATGCGTTTTCTTTCTTTTTTGGAAATGCGCTAACATTTATGGTGGTGTGGTAACAGTTTCCACTTTCTGTTAGGTCATATTTGTATTCTAGCAGTTTTTGTTTATCAAATCTGATGAAGAAATTTAAATTATCATCTAATCTGTTCTTTTGGTCTATTAATTGTTGTCTATCTTCTTTGCTTATCTTTTCTGATAATCTTTTTAAGAATTTGTTACAGTGTTTGTCTTTTTTTAAATCTAATTCTATTATTCTTATTATTTTATCTTCAAATCCTTTCGCTTTAGTCTCTTTTAGAACTATTTTTTCTTCCTTTAATTCAGATTCGCTGAAGCCTACTAATTCGAGCAATCCTTTCTTTACTTGTTCATAGTTTTCAGTCGGTTCACAAAAAACCCTGAAGTGAATTATGTTTGCGTATTTCATTTTCTAGCTTTAATCCATATTTTTTTGAAAAACGGCAGAGTCAAGGTAGACAAAAAGAATCCTGCCGTAGGAACTAAAGAATTTAAGAAAGGTTTTGGTAATTGCGCAACTAAAAAAAATAAGAGAACAACGATGTAGGTTAGAACTAAAATAATTAGTTTTCTAATCCAACTGGTTTCCCATTCCTTATCTAGTTCAACTCTTTTATTTCTTTGCTCAAGCGCATTAAACCTTTTTTCAACATCCTTCATAATCCTATGTTCGCAAATTAAAGTTTATTAAGTTTTCTTTATCTAGCTTGTTTTCAAAAGGTTTTTATATCTTGTTCGTATTAAAATGTGATGAATCGAAACTTGATTATTTCTGCAGCAATTTTTTTAATTTTAGAACTTATTTTAATTTTATTAAATCAGCTGACTATTGCGCTGGCCGTATTTAAGATACTGGGATTTATTGTGCTCTTTTTATATTTCGGAATACGCATTATAGTGAGGTATGCTGCCGAAATAAAAACCAAATTGACTAAAAAAAATGCACACGAAGAGTTATTAATTTTTTATGTTGTGAACATAGTATTTATCTTAATTTTAAGAGTGCTTTCAAACTTATCAATCATTTATTCTGATGATTGGTATTTTTTATTGGGGTTTGTGGGATTCATAGTTATTTTATTTTCACCTCAATTTGAAAAGAAATTAAGCATCGTTTTTATAATTTTGATTTCTATTGCAAGCGCAATTATGATACTTTTAGGATTTTCACACTTTATTCAAATAGAAATAAATGTTTCAGTTGATCAGTTGAAATATATATTTATTAAATAAAAGCGTTGGTGAAGTATAAACATGAAACATTCTTGGCAAGTAACTTTGATATTTGTTCTTTTCTTTTTAGTTTCACATGTTTTAGGATTATATTTGATTGGTAACTCTGTTTCTTTTTCTACGGATGAGACTGGAGTGAACGTTATTTCTTTCAAAGACACTTTTGTCGGTGAACGTCCAGTAATGTCTGATTTAGAGTCAATTATTTATTTGGCAGTTGGAGTTACTATTGGAACATTAGTTTTATTGTTTTTTGCAAAAAAGAAAAAGACAAGTTGGTGGAGAATTTGGTTTTTGATTGCGTCGTGGCTAGCAATGACTGTTTCTATTCAAGCTTTATTTAATTCATCTACAATTTTTCTATCTTTGTTGGCTGCATTCTTAGCACTCTGGAAAGTTTACAAGCCAAACGTCGTCATTCATAATTTTACAGAAGTTTTAATTTATACAGGAATAACTTTAATTTTTGTTCCTATGTTTTCTGTTTTGTCCATGTTTATAGTTTTGATTTTAATCTCAATTTATGATGCTTATGCGGTTTGGAAAAGTAAGCATATGGTTACTCTTGCTACATTTACTCGAGATGCAAATCTTTTTCCAGGTTTCGCAGTAAAGTATAGTGTTGATGATTCAGAAGAACGAAATAAGAAAGAAAAGCGCAGCGTTCAGTTCACAGCAAAAAGTTCGCAGCTTGCAGCCAACAGCTCACAGCGCACAGATAACAGAGAGGGGTCTAATTCTCGTGTTGGCATTCTCGGAGGAGGAGATGTTGTTTTTCCGTTATTATTTTCAGGAGTTATTTTAATTAGTTTGTTAAAAAAA
>PCYF01000058.1:3889-9049 GCA_002762915.1 Candidatus Woesearchaeota archaeon CG10_big_fil_rev_8_21_14_0_10_32_9 | reverse complement strand
TCTGCTTCGGTCATGTATCCTGTTTGTTCTGAAAGACAACACCATCCCGTCGAAGTACAAACACTTATTTGAGTACAATCATCAGTGTTAAAAGTTCCTCCAGGCAAACATTCTGCAACATCTGTCGCAGCTGAACAACCATACGGCGCAGGATTAACACAACAGCCAATTGGTGCAGCGAAACTTAAAGAAATATTTAGTATGAAAATTGTGGAAATTATTGAGAACAAGAATAGAAATTTTGAAAGGTTTTTGTATGTATTTTGCTTAAGTCCCATTAATCTCCCCTTTTTACGTCTATAAATTTGATTCGTTCTTTATAAATATTTTGATAAATTATGATCTTGAAGATGTACACATGCTCCAGCCAGTATTCAGATTACAATCTGCAATCTGTCCATGAGCACATGGAAAAGGACTTTTATTAAGATTGCATTCTCCAGCAGTATTACAAGAAGGAGAAATTGTTCCCCATAAACAATATTTTGTTTCTTCTTCTATATGCTCACCAACTTTGCAATATTGTCCTTCTTGATAATTGGAATTCGAAGCGTCGCAAGTTACTTGATAATAACATGTTCCATCATCATATATAGGATTATTTCCAGAATACAAACAATATGCCGTATTAGTTACTGCGTTTTTTGCACAAGGTAATTCAAAAGTACTGTATGCACAGGTGTTTGAATAGTCACAATTATTTTGACAAGTTTTGCTTCCTATAGTCCACGTAAATGGTTTTGTCTCATCACATTGTGCGTTACAAGAAACTACTGAGCAAGTACATGCTGCTAACGTATTTGCAGTATTGTCGCAATTTCCTGTTCCGTCACATATTGCTTTACAGAGTTGTGGTCCTCCTACAGCACCATATCCGTTCGAGTTGATAGTTGAACAAGCAAATGCTTGGTTACATATTCCTGTTCCTACTGTACTAAAAGTTGTTTCGAATGTTTGACCCGCGGGATAATTATAACAAGTGTTTATAGAACTATTACTATAGTCTGGAGGCGGACCGACACATAATTCATTAACTCCATTATTTGCACAAGAGACATCTTTTATTATTGTTCTTTGCATTTCTCCGGCACAGATATTTCCTCTTTGTCCATCGCAGATTCTGTTAAATAACATTTTGTAAATATCGTTTTTGTCTCCACCAGGATAAGGTGTTGGCGGCGCATTAATGTTTGATGAAGCTGGATATCCTGTTAGTAATCCTGATTCTCTGTAGTCATTTGTTGTAGTAGTTGTTAGTATTGTAAATTCTCCGTACGCAGTTCCTTGAAAACAAGTTACTGCCGACGCTATTGATGCAACACTATATGTTGAGGAATCTGCAATATCTCCTAAACAACAAGTATGATTCGCATAAAATGGATCACTTCCTTTATTGTATGGAAAAGAATAAGGATCTGTTGAGTTTCTATGTGGCGCGCATTCAGTTACATTTACTTCTTGTATTGTTGGAGTAGATGTTACTGTTGTTCCAAGAACCGTCATAAATTGTTCTACTGCTAAACTTATTTCGTGAATTACGTCATGAGATAAGTTTAGTGGTTTTATTGTTTTTATGTTGTAACTTTGCAAAGGAATTTTTCGATATGCCTCTATTGTTTTATTTTCAAATGCCAAATAAGTTATAGAATTTATATCGTATGTTGCTTTCCACAAATATCCAGTTATTGTTCCTCCGCCCATTGCCGAAGGAATACTTCCTTGCCCAGATATATTTACTGGATCTTCTATTGTTAAAGTGTTGTTCGGCATGCCAGGATACAGCAGCGGAATAGTTAAATTCGCGGTTGGTAAATCAAACACAAGTATGTTCAAAGTTTGAAAATCAATTAGTCCAGATTCGTCTTCTACAACTATTGTTGTGTTGTGATACCCTATGTCTGATGCATTTGTTGTATAATTTGCACTTCTGTTTGTTAATTTAAATTCAGTTGAGTTTGTCCAGTTGTATAACATACCTGGAAGTTGCGTACACACTAATTCTCCTGCGGAGTTTAGCGCACATTCATCGTCCCAGGTTTCTTTCCAACCAATATATTTGTACTTAACTTGTTTGTCATCAGGATCTATTCCAAATGGATTCAAATTTATTGTTTCGTTTTCTGTAACCAATATATCAAAAAATTCTGAGGCGGCGGTTTCATGAATAAAATCTAGTGCAGGTCTTCTGTTTTTTATTGCTGTTAAAAAAGTTAGAGATCTATTTCCTATTTTTGAAGCATTATCTTCCACAATTAATATTTGATCATATTTGTATCCACAATTAGAGCATGTAGTAAAATTAACGACAGAAACTTTCATGTGTTCCGAATCAAATTGCGGAAGCACAGTGTAGTAATCTTTCGCCAAATTAAAGAACGGATCTGAAGATTCTTTTTTCAGTAAATTCAAAAGATAATTGTGTATTTTTGTTAATCTAAGGTCCGATTTGTATTCGAAATCGTGTTTTACTAAAACTGGTTCTTTGCCTTTAAGTTTTACAATAAAAGGATATTCCATGTTTACAGATAAAGATTCTTTGTTGTAAACAATTGTTGTAGTAGGTTCTTGTAATATTGTTATGTTGTGTCCTTCTTCTGTTTCATAGTATGAAAAGTTTATGCATTTTTCTACTTGTTTTTTTATTTGTGTTTCCAATAAATGTTCAATTGTAGAATTTTTTGGTCTTAATGTATTTCTAAAACACGGCCCCAATGAAACGTCTGCAATGTTTCTTGAATTGTTGCTACCGACATAACATAATGTTGTTATATTATTTAATCCGAAAAATCCTGAATAAACGTAGCCTGTGTTGCTGTTAAAAAGGCACGCATTTTGTGTTCCGTCGGAATATGTTTGTTCTAAATCTACTAACTTCGTTCTTGAATAAGGATAATCAGGTATTGTTTCATTTACCATTTCACAATCTGATTTGTTTTGTATAGAATAACTGACATTAAATTTGAGTGTTCTCGGAGTTCCTTCAGCACTTGTATAAGTTAGATTGTAAGGAATGTGTGTCACTCCTTCTTGTGCAGATGAGTATGGTCCGTCTTGATAGTCATAAAATACTCCTCCTTGTAATGCTACTTGGTCCATTGCATTAGTGGTTGCTGCATCCATACAGGTGTAAACATAGTATCCTATTGAACTTGATGTTAAATAATCGTCTACTGCTTTTTTTGCCTGATTTTCTAATCCTGCATTCATCACATATCCTGCGAAGACAAGTATAACTACGAATGAAATTAATAATACAAATCCAAGCATTACGAATAGTGTTACTTGGCCTTTGTTTCCTCTTTTTTCTGACGAGAACCCCATTACTTTTAATTTAAACTCTTTTATTATTTAAATGTATCAGATTTAATAAATAATTTAATTGATATTTGTTGCACATCTAAATCCTACCGAAGAAGAAGTTTGACTTGCAGAGTACATGAAGTCCATAGCATATAATCCCGCACTATCTCCATTGTCATGATATCCTCCCCTTGCAAGAACTCTGTCTGCAGAAGTTATCCCTCCAGAAAAAATAATGCCTATTCCATCAGTTATCTGTAAAAGTTCATCTAAAGGTCCAAATTCAAATCTTTTATTTATTGAATTTCTGGTTGAAAAGTTTGAATTTTTCCAAACACATTCTTTAAAGTAATTGTGTCCTGAATTAAAGGAAAAATCGCTTGGACTTCCACTTTGAGGAGGATAACACAAAGGTAAAGATACTCCTGGATTTTGACCATCTTCCATTAAATCAACCCATTCTTTTTTATTCCCTGATAAATCCCAAACTTCAGAAGTTCCTATTTTTAATATACGGTATGTTTTATTTACATCAGACGCGGCGGGCATTGCATAAGCATCTTGACCATCCAATGCATGCCCGACATTTTTATTTCCTTGAGGAAGAAATGATGTGGTTATTGTTCCATTTTGTACCATTTGCCACGTCTCTTCATCCAGATATTGATTTGGATAAGTATATTCTTTCCAATTTTCAGGATTCAATTCTGCTGCTCTCGCCATAGTCATCCATTCTCTATTTGTAATTAAATGATATCCTGCAGTTGCACAAGCAGTTCTTGCATTAGTAAAAGTTATACTAGTCCAAGGTAATCCTTCTATTTGACTTACAGGAGTTCCACCAATATTTTTTGCTTCCCATTTCATTACACAGAAATCACTAGTTCCAAAATAACTACTTCCTGAAATAAACACGAATCCTTCAGGACAGGAATTTATATTAATATTAGTTACTCCTCCCGCAACAATATAATCATCATATATATCAACAGAGTCGCTAATTTCTACAAACATGGGTTTTGCATATGCTGCCGTACTTGTTGCAGGATAATAATTAACTTGCAAATCTAAATTTTCACGAGAGCCTCCTGTTAAAGAGGCATCACAAGAAACTTCGAATGTGTCTCCATCATAAACACTGTCACTAGAAACACCGCAATCAACAAGTTCTCCTGTTGATTTTATAGTGGCGGTGACATTAGCAAAAGAAATATCTGATCCTAAATTATTTTTAAATTTAAATTTTTGAGTTCTATCAGTGACTAAAGAAGATTCGCAAGTAAATCCTTGTCCAGAAATACATTTGTCCACTCCGACATTTCCAAAAACACCAAAAGACGACATTGCCCCAATCATAACAATCACAACTAAAAACGCCCAACCATACGTGGTTAAAAACTCTAGTGCGCCTTGACCTTTTTTGTTCATTTTAATGGAAACGTTTATTTTTTATTTCATAACTACTGCTGCAAAGCTTATGAAATTCTTGTAATCTTGATTTAAATCCGCAGTAGTATAATACTGTTCTAATAAAACTGTTTTAGGCTTTAGTATTAATAGTGCTAGTGTTATTCCCAAATAATTCTGGGTGTTCATCATATGCTCATCCGCATATTTCAAGTAATCAAGTGGTTTATTTGCGCTTATCAAATCTAGTGCTTCTTTATCCAGTTCATACACTTTTTTGTGTGCATCTTCTGAGAATGGAATGTAGTTGTAATTTCTTCCGTAGCTTGTAAAATTTGTTGGAACAACTATCGCTGCTTTTTTCCCTGTTTCCATTAATATTTCTTTTATGTCTACTGCTAATTTTTTTAATTCTGTTTTGTGACTTACTAATATTGGAAGTATTTTCAAAGG
>PCYF01000058.1:0-3871 GCA_002762915.1 Candidatus Woesearchaeota archaeon CG10_big_fil_rev_8_21_14_0_10_32_9 | reverse complement strand
TCTTTTCTATTTCTCTTGCTAATGCTTGGTCAACTCTTACTATTCCGTAAGGTGTTTCATATGGATCTATTGTGAATCCATCGTCTTCGGTTTTACTTTGACCTAAAATTATAACGACATCTGGAACATTTGTTTCTGAAAGCGCTTTGTATGCCCATCCTGCACAAGGTGCAGCCAAATCGTAGGGATACATAGGAACTATTATTCCCTTTACGTGTTCTTTTTTATTAGAAGGCGCAACTGGAATGTCTCCAGGTCCTTTTTCAGATGTGAATGCTTCTATTAGTTGTTTATCTATTAGTGTCTGCGCAGCAGGATAATATATTCCAGTTAATCTTGGTTTTCTCATGTAAAGAAAACATTAATTGATATATTTAAACTTTTGGTTGTTCAATCTGAAGAAGGAATGTAATTTACATCATCAAAGAATGTTGGAGCTCCTTCATCCTTATTTAATCTTAGAAGTCCTGTGAATAGTTTCCATCCTGGTTTACTTGTTCCGTTTATGTATATTGTTTGATTGTATCCTGAAGCATAATATTCTGATGTTATTGATGGATAGTTGGCTTTTGCAGCTTTTTCTAGAATTGCAACCGAGCTGTGAAGATTTTCATAATCAACACGTACATCTATTCTATTATTTCCTCCTTCCATTATTCCAGTTATTGATTTTTCCCCTTGAACAGCTATGTAGAAATCAGTAATTTTTGGATTTGCTGTTAAGTCTTGCGGTAATGGTTTTGATATTCCCGTGTCAAATAATCTGCTGAAGAATTGTATAAAGTTTGTCCACATTGTTAAAAGTAAGTTGTTGCTAAATGCGTTTGATTCTATATAAGAATCTCCCATAACTAATATATTAAATGGTTTATTATAATAGAACTTGAATTCTGAAGCATCTCCTGATAATTCTTCGCAAGGTGTGAAGAAATTTGAAGCCTCAGGATTACTAGGAGCATTTAGACAAGTTAGACTCGTTCGATCTCCAAAGGGAGTATAGAATTTCAATACTAAATTGTAATCACTTAAAATTATACTTGGATCTAATTCTAAACCAATTACTATTCTGTCAGATTTTACATCTGCATTTTTTCCCAATCTTAAAACACAAGCTTTTTGTGTATAATTTATGAAAGGCATTTCTTGATTGTTTGTATCAACGGGAATAACATTTGAAAGATCCTTGTAATCTCCACACATTAAAGTATATTTATTAGTATTTCCAGATGCTTGAGCATAATCTTTTAATGCTGATGCGATAAGAGTTATTCTATTTACTTTATCTAATTTTACCCAACCGCCGTCTTGACACATCCAGGATCCTTTTATTGTAAATATATCTGATGTCTCCGCATATTGTCCGTAGTTCGTTGATTCGGTGTTTGTTCCATTAAAACTGAATAAATAATTATTATATGTGCTTGCTTCTTGATTACAAGCCCATAATTTATTTGCAGAACCATCATCAAAGTATAGTAAAGATGCTTCGTCAAGTGTTGATTGTGAAGATCCTAATGCATAACTAACTGTTTGATCATTAACAATCACTGTTCCATTCCAACAAGCGCCCGCTCCATCAACATAATACTCTCCGTAACTTCCTATTCTTGTGTCATCTCCGCAACATAATTTTCCTGTCCATCCAAAAGAAGCTGTTGAATCACATGCATATTGATATGGTCCGAATTCTGATAATTCTGGTTGTTCTGTTCTATCAAAAAATCCTTTGTCTGTTGTTCCATCCAAATTTTTAATCCATTGTTTCCAATCACCAGCACAATAATAATTTTCGGTGTTTAAAATTCCGGTAGAATCGCTTAATACAAAGTTATCAAATAGCATTGAGATTTTAGCTTGAGATGATCCATTTAAAGTAAAATTTATTGTTGATATGTTATTCCAATTAATAGCATTATTTTTATCTAAAGGTATATTAACGTGCAACCATCTATTTAGACCATAGCCATTTGTCACATAATCTTTAATTCTATAATTTGTTGCTTGTGAATTTCCATCAATTATTGTAATATTTTCAACATAAGGTAAATTAAAACTAATATCAAATTCTAGAGTATCAAATCCTGACCAATCAGTTAAATAATAATTTTGATTCCCTTTAAACAAATCATAAGAACTATTTCCCGGCTTGTTTGTGACTAATTTAAATTTATTTTCTTGACCTACATCGAACGTCATTAAATTATGTAATCTTGATCCTGCTAAGGAATATAAGCCTGATGGGATTTGTGAATAGAATTGAGATAATGGATTTTTGTCTGGAGAATTATAACATAATCCTGTTCCACAACATTCTTTAAGATAATTTCCTTGTCCCTCTTGATAACATACGAAAGAGTTGTTTATATCTAGGTCTCCCATAAATGCATTTGCATCTCCAACCCACTTTCCACCTATACAACATGTTGTACCTTCAGGATTGTTTCCCAGACATTCTATTTTTTTATCTAATATATCTTGTTCCGAAAAGAAATTTGGAAGTAATTCTCCTCCTGCAACAGTACATTGAGCATCTGTAAATTCTTCACAATAAGCATTTTCTCCGTAACAACAAGTTGGAGAGGATAAATTTTCTGCTGAAAAAACGGAAACTCCATTCTTACAATATTGTGGTTGAGATGTTTGAGTACAAAGTCTATCTTCTTGTAAGTATGTCCAACTTTGTCCAGTTATTATTTCTTGACAGGATTTAGTAGGATCATATCCAATAGGTAAACAAGCACTTGTATCTCTGCCATTACAAAGTTCTGAATTTATTATTCCATCACCAGAAATAAAATTATTTACTACTCCTGTTCCTGTACATAGTGGTTCTAGTTCTCCTATTATTGTACACCACTCTTGAGCATTATTTTCATTATAATATTGTTCGAGACTCTTCCAACCACCATCGGTTCTTATCATACACACTTCTGGACTTGATGGTCCGCAAGTATCTAAGAATTCTCCGAGTTTGTATGTTGCTTTTACTCCGTTAATGTTTTTACAGAATGCAGTATCTCCAGAAATTTCTGCTTGAGTTATGCAAGAACCAATATCTAAATCACAAACCGTTGCTTTCACTTTTTTACTTCCGCCTAGTGTTGTATTGAGGAGACTTACTGTGCTTATACAAGATAATTTTCCGTCAGAGAATTCTGGAATAAAACTTTGTCCCTCACTTAAATTCCCTACACTTCCAAACAAATTGAATCCTGAAGCATCACAATAGTTCCAATCAACATTGTTTGAAATAAAATGAGTTCTGTCTACTTGTAAAATAGTATATGGTGATTGTTGACTAAATAAATCTGCACTTCTCCAAGTAAAATTATTTCCAGGAGCACTAAGTGATCCGTCTGCAGGTTTTTTATTATCAAAACAAGCATAAGCTTGATCAGGAAGAATAAATCCGAGATCTGAACCAGTTATAAATTGAGTACATAAGCCTGCAGAAGTTAATGCAGCACACATTCCTGATTGTGGATTATATGAACTTTCCACACAACTTTTTAATGTGGTGCTAGTATTCAATTGACAAGAGTTTAAATTCCAATAACATAAGTCTCCATTAAGCTCACACATTGTTTGATCAGTCCATTTATTACATGCGAGAGGATTTATTGAACAAGGAGGTATTCCCCAATCGCAATATTCTTTTGTTGAACAACTTGTAGGAGTTTCAGATTCAGAACAAAGGTATCCTGGTGCAACATTGCAACCTGACCAAGTCCAAGGTGGAACTCCCTCAGACCAATAACACATACTGTTTGCATTACAAGATGTTGAGTCAGACAAAGAAGTACAAGGATACGGTGCTGAAGGATAACATTCACCTGGAGGAATTTCTCCAACACACGTTGCAGGTTGATAT
>PCYF01000011.1 GCA_002762915.1 Candidatus Woesearchaeota archaeon CG10_big_fil_rev_8_21_14_0_10_32_9 | reverse complement strand
AATATTGCTTTTTCAATTAATTTGTGAATCCACGGTCTTTTTTTCCATTCTTCGTAGTTGAATTTTTTTGATTCTTCTAAAGAGTCAGATAAATGAGTTTTAACTAATTTTCTTATATTTGATTCGGTGCCAAATAAGTTTATCTCATATTGATAAAGATGACTTCTAGTGCTAAAGTTAGCAGAACCTACAGAAAAGATCTCGTCGTCGAATAGTGCAACTTTTGCATGTAAAACCTTTGGTTCGAAATAGTATATTTTTACTCCTGCTAAAAAGAGCCTACCCAGAAATTCTTGTCTGATTATATCTGAAATTCTAACATCTGATTTTTCAGGTAAAACTATTTTAACATCTACTCCTCTCTTCACTGCCCGTTTTAGAGCTTTTCTTAAACCTTTATCAGGATTAAAATATGGTGTTTCTATAATAATGCTTTTTTTCGATCTTTTTATCAAATCTAAAGTTTTTTTTCTAATATTTTGAACAAGAAGATTTGGCACATCTCGTACTATTTCAAAATCTTTTAATTTTATAGAATTAATCCGCGGTTTTATTTTGTGAAAAAAGTTATTATAAATTTTATAATCGTCCAAAAAGATTCTAGAAAATTCTTTAGCAACTGGATCTTTTATTCTTAGGGCAAATTCTCTCCAGTCAATTGAATCATTAGATATGTTTGCAGAACCTATATATGCAATTTCGTCATCCACAATAAGAAGTTTTCTATGATTTCTTTTGTGTCCGTGATAAATTATCTTAAAATTTGCTATTATTTTCCTAAAAAACCTTACTTCTCCGCCAGCAGCTTTAAACTCTGAGAAAAACTTTTCATTTGCAGAAGATCCCCAAGAATCTAGTAGTAATTTTACAGTTACTCCTTCTTTTGCCTTCTTTTCTAAGGCATCTCTAAATATTATACCCAAGGTGTCTTTATCATAAATATATGTTTCTAAGTAAATGGACTTTTTAGCTGACTCTATATCTGTGAGCATAGAGTGAACCAATTTTATAGGAACGCTGAAAGAAGTAATTTTGTTATTCTTTTGGTTCTTTTTTGCCATATTTAATAAAAATAAAAAAAGAAATTAAAAACTTTTTGAATTGTGAGTCAAATTTAAAAAGGCCTGCACAAAAATACGAGCAAATTATTAAACTAATTCAACTTACCAATTAAAATGAAAACGGCTTTTAATTTTATAGAAAAACGATCTTTGTTTGAAAAAACAATTAAACAAATCAACATAGATAGTGTTGGATTAGAGCTTATAATTTATGATCTTATTACTAAAACTAGAGAGGAGTATTCTGCTGATTTAAGAACAGATATTAGTTATATTTCAAACTATGTAAAAACCGCTCTGTTAGATGAAGCCATCAACTTAAGCAACAGATATGCTTTAGATGAATTGATTAACTTAAACAAAATTGATCAGATAACTCAAGAAGATTTGATTAATGCAATGAGTATTGGCAAGATTAAAGCGCTCGAGTACATGAAGAAACTGGATGAATCTTACGAAACTGAAGCCATGTTTTTAAATGCCATATTAAAACATGGTCACGCACCAGCATACATTTTTGTTTTCGGCTATGATTCTTCTAATGAAACGCACAGAGCTCATTCATTCGGAGGGCTGTGGCAGCCAAATGAAAAGTATGAGTTTAGTAAAGCCATTAATAATAATATTAAAGATACATATACAAAAAAGCTTATAAGAGCTTCATCTAAAGAAGATAATGCTATTTTGATTTCAAATTCTGGAGAAGTTGATAGCATGTTAGTTCAACTTGTCGATGTTAATCCTGAAAGAATTAAGGAAAAATATGCAAATACCGAGTATCCTGATAATATGGGTCTTGATGCAGGAGGACATTCCAGACATCATTCGGCAATAGGTTATTCTTTTCATGTTCCGGAAACCACTGTAATAACGTTAGGAGAAGCAGGGTATCTGAGAATGTTTAAGAAAGGTCATCTTGCATTTTCCAGTGTTAATCAGGAACAAGCAAAAATAGAACAAAGATGGGACTTTATCATCTCAGAATTAAACAAATAATACTCAAACACAGTTAACACACGTAGTTTAAGTACTGCGAGTTTCTTCAATTGATTAAAGCATTCCATAAATAATTTAAAAGAATGTGCCTTCTCTATCAGCATCATGGAAAAGGTCATAATTTTAGGAAATGGTATTGCCGGCCTTACTGCAGCTATATACACTGCCAGAGCTAGTTTATCTCCTCTTGTTTTATCTGGTCCGGAAGATGGAGGACAACTTACTTTAACTAATGAAGTTGAGAATTTCCCAGGGTTTCCTGAAGGAGTTATGGGTCCTCAACTAATAGTAAATGCGAAGCAACAAGCAGAGAAGTTTGGTGCAAAATTCAAAACTGGAATTGCAACAAAGTTTGAGAAAAAAGAAGATCATTATATTCTAACTGTTGACGATAAAGAACAATTGGAAACAGAAACTTTAATTATTGCAACAGGAGCTTCCGCAAGATGGATGGATATTCCTTCTGAAGAAAAATTTAAAGGCAAAGGAGTTAGTACTTGTGCTACTTGTGATGGTTTCTTTTACAAAGGAAAAGAAATAATAATTGTTGGCGGAGGAGATTCTGCAATGGAAGAAGCTAATTTTCTTACAAAATTTGCATCAAAAGTAACTGTAGTTCATAGAAGAGATGCTTTGAGAGCTAGTAAAATAATGCAAGATAAGTTTTTCAAAAATCCTAAAACAGATATTTTATGGAATAAAGTTGTAGAAGAAGTTATTGGAACTGAAAAAGGTGTAACTGGAGTTAAACTAAAAGATACAGTTACTGGAGAGATTTCTGATTTTGTTTGCGATGGTGTTTTCCTTGCATTAGGTCATGTTCCAAATACAAGTATTTTCAAGGAATTACTGAAAGTTAATGATCAAGGATATCTTATCACAGATAGATTTATGAAAACAGATCTTGAAGGAGTCTTTGCTGCAGGAGATGTTCAGGACACACGATACAGGCAAGCAATTACTGCTGCGGGTTCTGGCTGTCAAGCTGCAATGGAAGTAGAAAAGTATCTTGAAAGTAAAGAAACTGTCTAAGAACTTTAGCTTAAAAAAGAGGTGTTGAGTACTTGAGGCAACTGTATGAATGTATTGAACATAGGATTAGAAGATATTGATAACGTAGTTTTTAATTCTTTCAAACAACAATTAAAAAACTTAGAAGCTAAAAAAGTATTTCCTGAAGAATTCTTTAAAGACATACAAGAAAGAAAGTATCCTTATGTGTATAATTTTTTGTTTAGTTCCTCCTGTCAAAATATTTCTTTATATCGTGATTTGTTCAGAGAACTTTACTTAGAAAAGAGTAAATCAATTAAAGAGATTTTATTAAAACAGAGAGTTGCAGGTAAAAATTCTTTTTCAGATTTTGATCTTGATCTTAGAAGTTCATTTTTCGCATCCCTTGATGATTTTGATAATTCTGCTTTTTTTCTGGAAGGAGTAATTTCAGATATAGCTGACTTGAACAGAAAGCTTCATGAAAAAGGACCAAATTATCTTAATATTGGAATAACTAAGAGAGGTACAGGTCTCAAAAAAAGCAATCCTGAGGCTTATGCTAATAGAGTTAGGAAAACAATTTATTGGAAAAACACAAATAAAACTTATCTTGATAAAATTTATTTTGAGTCTCAGAAAGAGAACGCATTATTTGATATAAAACAAGATTATTTTCCAAATGAGCTTAATTTCATGTACTTAATGGAAGACGATCCAGAAAATGTTGAAGGAATGTTAAAAAATGAAATTCCTGTTATTTTAATTCATTATTTTTCCGAAGAGCATAATAAAATAGAAGTATATTTGAAAAGAAGATATTCAAAATTGTTAACCGTTGTTGATACTCACGCAGAAGCTAAAATCGCGGCATTAGACATAGCTAAAAAGTATGAGTAATTCTTTTTTTAATGCCTTCTATAATTACAACTAATAGAATTCCTAAAACTACAAACAAAACCAAATATAGCATTTTATCACTAGACAAGTTACTTGTAGTTGTTTTTAGAGGTCCATACATTGCTCCAAGCATTAATCCTGCTAAAAACATCAATGTTTTTGATTCGTGTTTTTTTAATAAATAATTTAATAATTTTGAGAAAGACAACAGCCCAATAATTGCACCCAAAGTAAATGCAACAAAATACCAATATTTCTGAGTTAGATTTCTTAAAACATTTAACATAAATTCATATTGTCCGAACATCAACAAAATGTACGCACCAGATATTCCTGGAAGAATCATTGCACATATTGACAAAGCCCCTATAAAAAAGATGAATAAATAGGAGGGAATTGTAGTTGTTATTGTTATTTGAGATATAAAGAAACCTATTAGTAAGCCAATAAAGCCAACAGCATACACTAAAAAGTTTTTTTGTTTTACCTCAAAAACCAATAAGGCTGTTGTTGCGATAATTAAGCCTGTGAAGAGACCCATTATTTGAGAAGGATATTGTTGTAATAGTTCTGGAATAAATAATACGCCTACTGCAAATGCAGACCATATTCCTAAGATAAGAGGAATGAAGAATGTAAAATTTATTTTAGTAAATATTTGTTTCCAAGATCCTTTGTTTCGAGTTATTTTCTGTATGCTTCCTCGCAAAAAATCTCCAACGTCATTTATTGATTTAATTAATTCAGAGTATATTCCTGTTATGAATGCTATAGTTCCTCCAGATATTCCTGGTATTACATCTGCAAGACCCATCAAAATTCCCTTGAAGAATAAGATAAAAGAATCGTATAATGTTTTCTTCATGTTTAATCGTTGTCTACTCTTGGAGCCAGTATAAACTGTAAGCTTAGCTTGTCTTTTTCAATGTATTCCAAAATTAGAGGATAGTCGTTGCTGAATTTTATTGTGGCTTTTGTTGCTAGTTTTGAGCCTTGCATCATTTTTTTCAAGTATTCTATACTATACTTGCTTTTTTGATTTCCATCGGATTCTATTTTCACTTGTTCATCTGATTTTATTACAACTTCTGCACGGTTCAAGTCGCCTGTTGCAGAAACCACAAAAGAATCTTTGTCAATTGTTTGAAAAATTACACTTTCTCCAACAATATCCATGTCCTCTATAGCTTCATTGAGAGTTGTTGAAAGTAATTCTATTTGCGCTTTTGTAGTTAATTGTGGAACTCTTTGTTGTCTTTCCTCAAGATCTATTAAAGGTAAGTAGAAAGTTCTTGTTGTTTTCTCCTTCATAGTTATTTTTAATTTATTTTCTGTTTTTTCAAGAGTTAATTTGTCAGAAGGTTTTGTTCTTCTTAACACTTGTTTTAGGTTATTTAGATTTATTGCAATTGTTGTATCTTCTTTTACTTCATACTCCTTGAATGTATTGCTAGGCATT
>PCYF01000065.1:5479-6440 GCA_002762915.1 Candidatus Woesearchaeota archaeon CG10_big_fil_rev_8_21_14_0_10_32_9 | reverse complement strand
TGATTTAATTCTCACATATCAAATGACTGGAGATTCTTCAGTTTATACTGCAAAACTTCCTATTGATATTAAATCTGCAGAAGCACCAATCAGTGTAAGTTCTGTATCTATGACTCCTGAAGTTATTACTCCTGGAAGTAAAGCTAAATTGACTATTGCTGTAAAGAATCTTGCCAAATCTTCAAATGTAAGAGACGTTCAAGTTTCATTATATTTAGATCCAATTATTGCTTCAACAACAATAGTGTCAGATATTCCATTTATTACAACTACGAGCAATAAGAAATCGCTTGATAGAATAACTCCTGGGCAAACATCAGAATTTACATTTGAGTTGGTTGCATATCCTGAAGCAGAATCAAAAGTTTACAAGTTGCCTGTAATAATCTCGTACAAGGATGATGCGGGTAATAATTACTCAACAACATATCTTGTAGGTGTTCAAGTTAATTCTAAACCAGATTTAATTTTGAATATTGATAGTTCTTCTTTGAATAAGAACGTGCAACAAGGAGATGTAATCTTTAACATCATCAACAAAGGCGTTAACAACATGAAATTAATGACAATTACTTTGAATGCTGCAGATGGTTATGAACTATTAGATGCATCAAACATAATTTATATTGGTGGTGTTGATTCTGATGATTTTCAGACTGCTAACTTTAATGTTAAAACAACTGAAACGAATGTTGTAAAGTTCAATGTTACATTAGATTATAGAGATGCTTTAAACAATGAATTTACAGATAATAGACTTGTTGAATATGTTTTAAGAGAGCCTCTTGATGGAAATGGGGGGTCTCCACTAATAACTATTATTGTAATCCTTGTTATTGCAGCAGGAATCTTTTTCTGGGTTAGAAAAAGAAAAAAGAACAAAGAGCTCAAAAAATAATTTTTTGTTTTTTCTTTTTTATTAATATTTTTTAGTCAAGTAAGAATACTTTAAGGTAAAACA
>PCYF01000065.1:0-5434 GCA_002762915.1 Candidatus Woesearchaeota archaeon CG10_big_fil_rev_8_21_14_0_10_32_9 | reverse complement strand
AAAATTAGCTGTTGCGAATCAGTTTAATGTTCTAGGTGCTGAAAGAATTACTATTCAAGCAAGTGGATTAAATTTCGGGCCGCCCGGTTCTGGCGTGGTAAATCCGTTGACAAAAGGCGACCTCAAAGTTGTTCAGAAAGTTAATGGTGTTGAAATTGCGGCCGGTCGAATGATAGAAACATCTGTTGTAGAAGTAGATAAAAAAAGTTACGTTTCTTATATTGCATCTATTCCTATTAAAGAGGATGAAAGACGGTTAATAGAAGAAGTGGGCAATATAAATATTGAACAAGGCCGAATGTTAAGATCAATAGATAAATATAAAATTATTGTCGGAAGTGACTTCCATAATAAGGAAAAACTTGGTAAGAATCTTAATCTCGGAGACGTCATAACGATACAAGGAATTGATTTTGAAATAGTTGGAATTAATGTTCGTGAAGGTGCGTTCACTGTTGATGGTGTCATAATAATGAATGAAGATGTTTTGAGAGAACTTTATTCTAATAGTGAGACATATAGTGTTATTGTTGCCAAAGCGACAGATATGAACCAAATTGATGTAATTTCTGAACGTATACAAAAAGATTTGAGAAAATTCAGAGATGAGAAAGTTGGAAAAGAGGATTTTCAAGTTCAAACTAATGATCAAGCATTGCAATCAATAAATCAGATGTTAGATATTGTTACAATGTTTTTAGCAGGTATTGCCGCAATTAGTTTAGTTGTTGGCGGAATAGGAATTATGAATACGATGTATACTTCTGTTCTTGAAAGAAAATCAGACATAGGTATTATGAAAGCAATCGGCGCTAGAAACAAAGATATTTTTGTGTTGTTTTTTGTTGAATCAGGATTTTTAGGATTGGCAGGAGGAATAATTGGAATTATTATTGGTGTAGGAATTGGAAAATTAGTAGAGTTAATAGGTAGACTCGCATTAGGAACTAGTTTGTTGAGTGCTGCATTTTCTACAGATCTTATTATTGGGGCATTATTATTTTCATTTATAGTTGGTGCGGCAGCAGGAACTTTACCTGCTATGGGTGCTGCTAAACTTAATCCAGTTGATGCTTTGAGGGACTAAAATGTTAAAAGACTATTTTAAAATTGCATGGAAAAATCTTTTACACAGAAGATTGAGAACTTTCCTTACATTAATTGGTATTTTTATTGGTATTGCTGCAGTAGTCAGCTTAATAAGTCTCGCTCAAGGTTTTCAAGGATATTTAGAAAATGAATTTAAATCATTGGGTGCAGATAAAATTTTAATTTCTCCATCTGGTTCTTCAATGGGTGCACTTTCTTCTTCTAATCCTTTGACTATGGATGATCTTAAGGTTGTTCAGAAAGTTAATGGTGTAAAAGAAACAGGACACTATTGGTATAAGTTTGGGCAAGTAGAGTGGGGAAAAAAGGATTTGGTGTACGCGGGAGTAATGGCGTATGATCTTGGTTCAGGCAGAAAATTAATGGAAGAAATTATGACTTTGGATGTCTCCGAAGGCAGATCCTTAAAAGAAGCAGATAGAAATTCTGCATTTATTGGTTATGATTATGCAAATAATAATGGTTTTGATAAAAATATACATCCAGGTGGTAAAATAACTATAAATGGTTTTGAGTTTGAAGTTGTTGGAATTGCTGGGAAAATTGGTAATCCTAATGATGATAGACAAATTTATTTGACAAAATATGGATTTGAGAAAATTTATGGAGATGTAGGTGAAGAAATAAACGCTATTTTTGTTAGAGTTGATGAGGGAAAACAACCTTCAGAAGTTTTGAAAAGTATAGAGAAAGATTTAAGGAAACATAGAAATTTAAAAGTAGGGCAAGAAGATTTTGAAGCGCAAACTTTTGAGGATTTAATAAAAAGTTTCTTAACTATTCTTAATATGGTTAGTTTTGTTTTAATTGGTATTGCCGCGATTAGTTTAGTTGTCGGCGGTGTTGGTATTATGAATACAATGTACACTGCGGTAGTAGAAAGAACTAAAGAGATTGGAATCATGAAAGCAATTGGTGCAAGAAACTCAGATATTTTATCTCTCTTCTTGATAGAATCTGGATTTCTAGGTTTAATTGGAGGCACGCTGGGTGTGCTTATTGGTATAGGATTTGCTAAAGCAGTTGAATTCATAGGAGTTAATTTTATTGGAACAGAACTGTTAAAAGCCGCTGTGCCTATTTGGTTGGTTCTTGGTGCGTTGGCATTTGCATTTGTTCTTGGAAGTATTTCAGGTATACTTCCAGCAAGACAAGCATCTAAGATGAGTCCTGTTGATGCACTTAGGGCAGAGTAGATTATAAGTAATAAGACTTTTTTGAAGAAACGTTCAACTGACTGCTATCCAAAAGAAATATAAACGCCATTGTTTGATTGAGTTCTTATGGATAAAAAAGTTGTTCAAAAAGTTAAATCGAACTATTTGTTTGTGCTTCTTTATCTTTTAGCTTTGGTGTTATTGTTTTTATTATTTAGACCTTATTTTGCATTTCTTGTTCTCGGAGGAATAATTGTCATTTTTCTATATCCTGTTAATGAGTGGGTGAGAAGTAAGGTAAAAAATAGAATGGTCTCGTCATGGATCATGGTTATTTTAGTTTTATTAATCATATTAATTCCGACATTTTTTCTTGCAATAGAATTGGGTTCTCAAGCAAGGGCTGCGTATGTGGATCTTGCTGCAAAAGATTGGGGTGTTATTTCTTCAGGAATATCACAATATCTAGGCTTTGAGGTTGATTTTAAAGAATTTATTGTTCCTTTTTCTGTGAATATAAAGAATTATTTTACTGGTGCAATTCCAGAAATAATAGGATCGCTTACTGATCTAACAATAAAATTATTCTTGATGTTCTTTTTAATATATTATGCTTTCAAAGATGGTGATAAGATAACTAAAGGATTAATGAGTATTTTGCCTGTAACTAAATCTCAAAAAAAAGAAATTGAAGAAGAATCAAAACGTGTGCTTTACGGTGTTATGTATGGACAATTACTTGTTTCACTTTTACAAGGAGTGTTGGGCGGGTTAGGTTTTTTAGTGTTTGGAATTCCAAATCCAGTTCTTTGGGGGTTTGTTATGTTCTTATTTGCATTTATTCCATTTTTAGGAACGCCAATGATTTTTGTACCGGCATCTTTGCTACAAATTGCAAATGGATATTATTTTAGTGGCTTAGGTATGTTGATATTTGGTTTAATAGTTGTCATGAACATTGATAACGTTATTAAGCCAAAGATTATAGGAGATAGATCCGGAATGCATCCTCTTCTTGTTGTTATGGGTATATTTGGAGGACTTCATTTTTTCGGGGTTATTGGCATGATTATAGGGCCTATAGTGGTTGCGCTGTGTGCTTTAATTATAAAATTCTATAATGAAGATTTTATTTTTAATCCCGAATGATTTTATGTTTTAGTTAATCATCGCAAGAGTCACAAGAATCAGCTGAGTTACTAGAATCAACTTTTTTGAAATCTTTGTACGCTTTTAGCAATCTATTTTTTTGATAATCTTCTAATTTAAGAATTATTTTGTTTTTCAAGTTTTCATCAGTTATTATGCTGCTAACTTCTTGAGCCCAATTAACTTTAGGAAGTTTGACTAATTCACTTGTGAATTTTCTTCCTGCTAGTTTTACTTGTTCATGTATTTGTTGTGCGCCTTCTGTTCCAAATATTTTTGTTGCAGGGATTTTTGTGAATGCATTTGCTCCTGCTGATAGAAGAAAATTTATTTCTGGGATTCTTGTTTCTGCGCTTCCTATTATTATTTCTATTTTCGGGAAATCTATTCTAGTTTTTGCAATCCATTCAATTACATATTCCGGCGCAGGACCATGTTCATAGGGAGTGTCTTTTACTGGTCGCAAAGCATAGTAAGTTATTCTGCTTAATTCATGCTTTTTTATCCATTCATTTACATATTTATAATCATCTATTGTTTCTCCCAGTCCTAAAACTATTGTCATACTTCTTTTTAATCCAAGCGCTTTTGCTTGGTCTAACATTTTTTCAAAGGGAAGTAGAGGTTTTCCAGGTGCAACTTTTTTATGAAGAATTGGTTCTAGTGTTTCAACACTTGCAACTACGCCTTCAATGTAGGGAAGAAATTCTTTTAATTGGGGTTCGCTAAGTACTCCTAAATTTAACCATATTTTTTCATTTAATATTTCGCGGCAAGTTTTTGTTATTTCAACTAAGTCTTTGAAGCTGTATATTCCGTATCCTCCTGTTAAGAATTCGAGTTTCCACTTTAGTGTTTTTGCTATGAATGCTTCAGCATATATTGATTCTTTTGTTCTTCTGGCAGTTTCAGGAAAGTGTATTTTGTGTTTTTGTGTACTTCTAAAGCAAAAATCACAGTTTCCTAGTGCACAATACCATGATAGAAAAATGCATCTTCCTAGCCATACATCTCCATTAAAGTTTAAATTGTATATTTTTTTAGCTTCTGAAATAAGTTGTTCTTGTTCTTGGCTCAGCTCAACACTTTCAACAGAGTTTTTTCCAATTAAAGGCATGTTATTGGGAATTATTCCTCTTTTTTAAATGTGTTTGTTGCTTGATTTATATGAAAACATTTTTAATCTGTGTTTCTTCTCTTTATTGTATCTTACATAATCTTTGTGATTGTGTATTGATTTACACGTTGATATGTACATTTATTATTTATATTGATATGTGTATTGATTGGAGAGAAATAATGGTGTTAGAAAGAGTTCAGAAAATAATTTGTGGAGCAGGTGTTTGTTCTAGAAGAAAAGCTGAGACATTGATTGAGGGCAACAGAGTCACAGTTAATGACAAAATAATAAAGCTTGGAGACAAAGCTGAAGCAGGTAAAGATATAATAAAAGTTGATGGCGTTAAACTCAAATTTGAAAAGAAAAGATATTTTGTTTTTTACAAACCAAGTAACGTTTTAACTTCTCTTTATGATCCGTTCAAAAAGAATTGTGTTTCTGATTACTTTACAGGTATTAATGAAAGAGTCTTTCCTGTGGGTAGATTAGATTACGACGCAGAAGGTTTACTTGTTGTAACTAATGACGGAGATTTTGCTAATAAGCTTATGCATCCTCGTTATGAAGTGATGAAAACATATGAAGCAGAGTTAATTGATGGAGTTAGATCTTCTGATATGAATAAATTCAAAGGAAAAATAAAATTGAAGGATGGTTTTGTTAAAATAGAAGCAGCAAGACTTATTAGAAAAAATCTAATAGAGATTACGATTCACGAGGGCAGACATAAAATTGTTAAGAGAATATTCAAAGAGCTCGGATTTTATGTTAAACGATTAAAAAGAACAAGAATCGGAAAGTTAGGGTTGGGTCCTCTCAAACCAGGTCAATTAAAAGAACTATCTAAAGAGACATTAGATGAATTAATTAATTCAGCTTAATCTATGTATTAATTCTA
>PCYF01000009.1 GCA_002762915.1 Candidatus Woesearchaeota archaeon CG10_big_fil_rev_8_21_14_0_10_32_9 | reverse complement strand
GTATTATAAGAGGGATAGTGGTGTTAGTTTTAATAAGCCTGCTAAGATTCAGATTGTTTCAACAGTACAATAAATTTTTATTTTTTTATTTTTAATTATTAATGAAGGTGAATTTTACGAAAAAAGTGAGTGTTTCTGTCGTTGTTCCTGTGGTTAATGCAGAGAAGTTTATTAAAAATAATGTTTTGCATATTGAAAAGTATTTAAAAAATAATAAAAATATAGAAAAATATGAGATTATTGTTTCTGTTCAAACTTCCAAGGATAAGACTTGGGATATTGCTAAAAAACTAAAAAGTGCTACAATTAAGCCAGTTTTTTCTAAAAAGAAAGGAAAATGGGTGGGACTAAAAAAGGGATTTGTAGTTGCAAAGTATTCTTGGATTGTAATGCTTGATTCAGATCTAAGTTATCCAATTGAGTTTCTAGATGATGCATTAAAACACACGGAGTTTGACATCATTATTGGATCAAGATATGTAAAAGGCGTTGAAAGACACAACATTCCTGTGGTTAGAAAGTTTTTTAGCTGGGGATACAGAACACTAGTTAGAGTTTTATTTGGATTAAGAGAGAAAGATATTCAAGTTGGATGTAAATTAATAAGAAAAGAAATATTTAGGAATATAGAAATAACAGATGATTCGTGGGTTGGTGATACCGAGTTACTTTATAAATCTAAAAAAAAGGGGTATATTTCTTTTGAGGTTCCAATTGATTACGGATATTCTTTGAATGAATTAAGCGTTTCTAAAGCTGCGCCTAAAATGTTTTTTGCAATACTCAAACTCAGATTGAAGTTGTGGGGTTTGATTTAATTTAAGTCTAAGGATTTGGTTTTATCTTCACAAAGTAATACTTGACCTAGTCCTCCAATATTTATAGAATTAATTATTGATATGCTTAATGTGTGATATCCGGGGGATACTTTATTATTAAAATAGAAATTCTTAGATGAATAAGATGTTCCAGATAACAACCCTTGTACGTAATCAGTGCGATCTAAAGTTAATTGGGCAACAAAATCATCAGCATAATTAAGAGAAATTACATCAAGAGGAATATCAGAAAAGAACGTGGTTGTATACTTATACAATGTTTTTGTCGGTTGTGCAAAGTAAGGAAGTGTAATGTTTTCTCCAGTTTGAATTTCGAAATTTTTTAACTGAATACAATTGGAAGGAACATTAAAAAAATAATTATTATCATCAAACTCAGGAAGTTGTGGAAGAGTTACTATGTTTATAATTAAAAACAATGATACTATTATTAGTCCTATAATTCTTAGACGTTCTTTTTGTTTTATAATTGAAATAGAAATTAGAGGAAGTACAAATAGAAAGAAGGGGAATAGATGTCTTGGGAATAAAATAGTTTTAGAAACAAACAACAATACCAAATATGTTAGCGCGAGTGTTGTTAGTATTCTTTCTTTGCTTTCCAGCTTATAAAAGAATGCGGTAAATAAAATTAAAATTATAAAGGGGATTGTGAAGTAAAAAATTGTCGATACTATAAAAAACAAAGGATCTGGAAGTATTTCGGTATTTTCTAGGGCGATCTTTTCTACAAGAAATTTACCTTGTGTTAATATCAAGTAAGGTATAAGGCTTGCAAGAGATATTGTTAGTGTTGTTATAAATTTAAATGTAAACTTTTTTGGAGTATATGCAAGTATATATAATGCAAATGCTATTGGTAGAACCAAGTTAGTTATTTTTGTTTGAATTGCTAAAATAAGCCAAAATCCTAAGAACAAATAGTTTTTAGTGTGGTTGTCATCTAGTGTTTTTATGAAGTACCATGTAGCTGCAAATGTTGTTAAAACAAATAATGGTTCTGTTAAAAGCAGTGTGCTTGTTTGTACAGAGAATTTAGCAAGTCCGGCAATTAGAAGTGCTAGCAAGCCTGCTGATTTATTTGATAAGTGCGCAGTTATTTTGTAGAGAAAGTACAAGCCTATAATAAATATTGCTGCATTAAATAGTCGCAACAGCATTATATTATCTGTACCTAATCCTGCGATTAATAGTGGAAAACCAAAAGGTTGAGTGTTATCAAAATATGATAGAGTTCCTCCTCGGATATTTTGTGCTTGGTCGTAGTAAAATAATTCATCTCCTGTTAAAACATTGGGGGTCTTAATTATTATAAAAAAATACAAAATTAATAAAAGTCCTAGAATTATCCAAGGGTTTATTTTTTTTATTAATTCTGGTTCCTTTAATGTGTCTGTTGTCATTTTTTCAAGTTGAATCTGTATATATAATACAGAATCCATAATAAAGTTATAATACTTATAATTGAGGAAATTTTGTCAATAAATAAAGGTTCATATCTTAAGTTTATTTCACCTTTTCCATAAATTAAAATCATGTTCGGTGAAACTCTATAAGTCTTGAGAGCTTTTCCAGCTGAATATGCTTTCCAATTTGGAAAATAAGATATTTTTATCAGTAATGGAACAGCTTTATCTGAATCAACATAGAAATCTATCTTATCGTTTAATTCAGATATGTTTTGAATTGTAACTTTTTCGGATCCCGTTCCAACAAAATCTGGAACGTCTTCAAACGCAATGATTCCGTTTTTTATATCTTCACTCATGAACCAATTGACTGATGCATTCATCCAATCTCCTTTAACAACTCTAGGAGAATAATTAAGAGGTTCAATCAAGTTAGTCTTTTCCAGTTTGTATAAATAGAAATCATTGTATGTTGTACTAGATGTCTTTGTTGTAATTGTTGTTGTAATGTTCTGAATTTTAGTTCCAATGCCGGTTTTATTTTCAGTTGAAATTATTTTATCAATATTTAGATATTTAAGTTGATAGGGTAGTATTTCTTGAATAATAGTTTTGTTTTTCCACATTTTATTATCGATAAAAGCTCCCCAAACCATTGAACTTTCATCAAGTTCTTTTTCAAGATAAGAAATGAACACAGACGTTGGAGAAGATTCAACATAAAGTCCTTTAATTCCATTAATTTTGTAATCCATAGGAATTTTGTGCTGTAACACATGAAGATCTGTTTGTTCATTTTGATTTGCAATAATGTAAAGTCTTTCAGTAGGCTCGAATGTTGAATTTTGTATGTTTACAGTTATGTCTGCATTTCCTGAAGTGTCAATATTTGGAAACGCGATGAGTGAAAATATTATTGCGCAAGCAAGAAAACCATAAATAAATATATTTTCCTCTTTGAACCATGAAAAAACGAGCAAAATGAATAGAACTAAACTTAAAAATAATAATCTATAGTGATGAAATGGAAGATTGGTAAAGTGATATAATATTAAAACAAATAGGGATAATATTGCGCTAACAAATGCAATTTCCATGTTTGCTTCTTTTTTGTTTATGTATGCTCCGAATATAAGTATGAGTGAACATCCTAGGATGATATAAAATAAAAACGGATTCATAAATGCTTTTACTGTAACTGTGTTATTAATTTTAAACAAGAAGGGGAGTACCCAAAAAGCTGTTAATCCGAATGTTAAAAGATAATGTTTCACGCCAAATTTAAACATTTTTTTATCTTTCAAAGTTCTAAATAATATGAACGATCCTCCGACGATTAAACCAAATACTGCGCTAAATATGTGACTAATGATTAACAATGAAAATAAAACTGATGCAAGAACAAATTTCTTATTATCAAGCCCTCTGATGAGTGTTCCTAAATAGAAGAAGGCCAAGATTAAACCAAGCGCGTTAGTAAAAAGTCCTACGTTAAATGTTGAGAAAAAATCTCCTCCAAAATGATTAAACTCTGGGCGTACAAAGTAAAATGCTGAGTATGAAATTAACGTTAACAAAGATGATTTTTGTTTTGAAATCTTAAGTGATCTCAAAAAATAATAGATTGAAACAGGGGTAAGTAATATAACTATACTAAGTACTATTTTTATTGATGTTTCTATACTAAATATGAATGAAAGTGTTGCAGAAATATATGAAAATAAGGGGGTATAAAATTGGTTTTGAGGAAATCCTGCAAAAAAGAAGGGATTCCACCCGACTATTCCGGGATATAAATATTCTTTCAAGAACCATGTGGAAAATAACTGTCCGGCCAGGTCCCAAGTGTATAAGTTATTATATTTCCAAAAAGGGATAAGCAGTTTTATGATGCTAAATACTGTCAAGATTAGAAGTATTCCAGGATAAGCCAATTTATCAAGAGTTTTTCTAAAAAATTCATAAGTTATCTTAAGTTCATAGTTCCAATCAAATTTTTTCATTTAAGCACCAAGCTCTATTAGAAATATTTTTAAACTCGGAGTTTTTAAATATTTTTATGAGTTTGTTAAGAAAAAAGAAGGGGCAGGCAGCAACTGAGTTCTTAATGACTTATGGTTGGGCAATATTAAGCCTAGGTATTGTGATTGCTGCTCTTGTGACAGTTTTCTCTTGGAAACCTGCGGATGCTATTGCAGATTCGTGCACTTTTATGGATTCTTTTACGTGCATAGATGCTAAATTAAATGAATCAAGCGTAATTAACATGTCTCTTAAGAACATTGTGGGTTCTCAAATTAATGTAACTAAGATATCTTGTAAGGTAGATAATGAGACTTCTGACAAAACTATGAGTGTGAGTGTAGCATCTGGTGAAACATTTTATGCAGATTGCAATTTGACAAAAACTTATTTTCTTGGAGAAAAAATCAGAGTTGGTGTATCTATACAATTTCTGAAAGAGGGGAGAAGTTTTCCTGTAACGTCTGAGGCGAATGTTATTGCAACGGTTAGTTAGTTGGGTTTTGGTTTAAATATTATTGTGTGTGCTGTTGTGTAAAAGTGATTTATACTGGTGTAATACTTGTTTATTTTAATGAAAATATTTATATAAGAGGAGCTTTTGCATTTAAACTCTAAGGTAGTGAAGCAAATATTGGGAGAAAATAGGGGGATTAAATTTGTCTAGGTCAGATAAGGAAAAAGAAATTGTTGAATTTTGGGAGAATAATAAGACTTTTGAGAAGTCAGTAGATTCTCGTCCATTGAATAAACAATACGTTTTCTATGATGGTCCTCCATTTGCAACTGGTCTTCCTCATTATGGGCACATTTTGGGATTGACTAGCAAAGACGTCTTTCCTAGATTCTGGACTATGAAAGGTTTCAGAGTTGAAAGAAAATGGGGTTGGGATTGTCATGGATTACCAATTGAAAACATTGTTGAAAAAGATTTGAATATTCAAAACAAAAAGCAAATAGAAGAGATGGGTGTTGACAAATTTAACGAAACTTGCAGATCTAAAGTTTTATTCTTTGCTGATGAATGGAAAAAAACTGTTAAAAGAATGGGTAAGTGGATAGACTTTGACAATTCTTACAAAACCATGGATGATACATACATGGAATCGGTTTGGCACATTTTCAAAAGACTTTATGATGAGGGATATATTTACGAGGGAAAAAAGGTTTTACTTTATTGTCCAAGATGTCAGACCCCTTTATCTAATTCAGAAATAGCAATGGATAATAGTTACAAGGATGTTACAGAAAAATCTTTAACAGCAAAATTCAAGGTAAAAGGAGAAGATAAAACCTATTTACTCGCTTGGACAACAACTCCTTGGACACTTATTGGTAATGTTGCTCTTGCAATTAATCCTGAATTAGTTTATGCAAAAGTTGAGTTGAATGGAGAATATTTAATTTTAGCTAAAGACAGAATTTCTTCATTAAAGTATGATGTTGATATTATTTCAGAAATGAAAGGAGAAAAATTATTAGGACTAGAGTACG
>PCYF01000063.1 GCA_002762915.1 Candidatus Woesearchaeota archaeon CG10_big_fil_rev_8_21_14_0_10_32_9 | reverse complement strand
GTTTTTTCACAATAAAAAATATTAAAATTATTATAGCTAAATCCAAAACTAAATTTGCTAAAAACCATCCAGAAATAGAAACGCCCAATATTAAAAGCAATCCAGAATAACCAATAAACATAAACGGAGGATACATAAAATTTTGCTGATGAATATACCGATCATGTCCTTCTACAGTTATTTCAGGAACTGCATAAGGATTAATTCCTGTTAAAAAATTGGCAGCGGCACTCAATGTCGATGTACCCATGTCAACAGGATAATTATGAAAACTCCAGAATAGTATAAATGCAAGCTTCATCATAATTATCAAGAAAAACAAAATTAAAACAAAATTTACTTTCTGCTTATTTAACAATATTCTTTTTGTAACCAAAGCATTCTTTTTATAGAAAAATAGTCCAATCAACAAACCCAATGGAACAAACAATATTAACTTTTGAATACCTTGATACGTCCATCCAATCGAGTGAGCAAGTGGAATTATTGATGTAATTAAAATAATAATAAAATAGTGGTTTACATCAGGCTCAAAAAGAAAAAGATATGAACACAAAATAATAAAATTAAAAGCCGCTGTAACTTCAAAAAGAGGAAAATTCTCATTAACCACGCCGACAAATTTGCCAAGCAACAAAATTAGTGAAGATATCAAAATTGCAAATAACAAATATATTATTTTTTTATTCATTTTATTGATTTAAATAATGGTTTTATGACTGAAAAGTATCTTTCCGCGTAATAGGGATGTTTAAGTACTGATAAAAGCTTTTTTAGCAAATAAGTTGGTCTTAAATAGAATTTAATAAATGCTTTCTTATATATTTTTAGTAATTCCTTCTTAGTCATTGTTTCAGGAACATATACTAAATTGGAACTTCCTAATGGTGAAAATTTAGACCAATCTTTTCCAATCATTTGATTCTCTATTAAGATATACAAATCAGTTCCCGGATAAGGAGTAACTAAACTAAAAACAGCAATATCCAAATCTAGTTCAATTGCTAAATCAATAGTTGTGTTCATTTCTTCTTTTGTTTCTGTAGGAAAGCCTAACATAAAAAATCCTTTGGTTTCAATTCCTAAGTTTTTTGTTAATTTAATGATTTTTTTTGCATAATTAAAATCTATATTTTTTCTAATAAACTTTTGAAGTCTTTCACTTCCAGTTTCTACACCATACCCTATTTGCATGCAACCAGCAGAAGCCATATTTTTAAGCAAGTCTTCGTCCACCGAGTCTAATCTTGCTTGACAAGTCCATGCAAAATCAAGTTTCTTCGTTTTAATTAAATCACATATTTTTTTAACTCGTTGTTTATCTAAAGTAAATAAATCGTCAAAAAACATTATATTTTTTACACCGTATTTTTTTACAAGCATTTCTATTTCTTCAATTATATTTTCAGCAGATCTTGATCTGTATCTGTGTTTAAATACAGATTTATCGCAAAAAATGCACGTATATGGACATCCTCTGCTTGTTATTATGTATCCATCGTTTCCTCTTTTGAATTTTCCTGCTACAGACATTGAATATTTTTGAAAATCCAAAAAGTGCCACGCTGGAAAACTAAGAGAGTCTAAGTCATGAACAAATTTTCTATCCTCAGTAAAAATATATTTATCTTCCTGTTTATACAAAATTCCCTCAACAAAATGAGGATCCTTATTATTTTCAAGCGCGTCCAATAGATCGACAATAGTTATTTCACCCTCCCCTAAAACAACATAATCTATTTCTTGACATTCAGAAAGTGTTTTCTCGCGAATAGCTGTTGGTTGTGGTCCTCCAACAATAATCACTAAGTTAGGTAAGTGTTTTTTTACTAGTTTCAATATTCTCTTAGCATTGGGCCATTCAGTAACAACCACTGAACAACATAGATACTTAGGTTTTTGATCTTTTAACAAATTTATAAAATCTTTATTGGACTTATAATTCGCACCTAAATCTTGAAACAATATATCATGTCCAGCACGTTCTAAACTACTAGCAACATATAACAAACCCAATTTAGGAAGATGATGTTTTAAGGATCCTCCAATTTTTGTTTTCTCAGAAAGATTTCCAGGATCAAATATCATTATTTTTGCCAATTTTACCCCCACAATATTTAGCTAACAAAGTAATCTTGAAGTCTTGACATAGTATCTTTTTTGTAATCAAAAGTACACGCAGACACTTCTACTATTCCAGGCAGAGTTTCTGAATATTTATTTATATTTATACACATAGTCCCTCTTAATCCTGATATGTAGCACAGACTATTTTCATAACTATTTATTGTACATGACGCTTGTTTTCCATCTATTGTTAAGTTTATAGAATTTCCTGACCCTGTTGAGACGTGATTCAAGAATAAATAATTATATGTATTATTCAAATCTTTAATATCTGTACAGGCATAGTCAAAATTTTGAGCTGCAGCAAAAACAGGAAGATCTTTTGTCGAGACAAGTGTATTATTTGTATACAATGAGTACTCTGATATTAATGGAATGCAATCATCTTTTAACTGTTCATTTCCTTGCACTAAAATAACTGGAATATCAACATATCCTCCTTCGATAAAATTGTAAACATGGGGTATTTTTTGAAATGAGCTTACATTAACTATTATGAAAAGCAATATCATAGACATCCCTATTATTGCAAAAACTCTTTTTCTTTTATAAATTTCTGCCAACAGTATTGAAAATGATAACATTAGAAATAACAGTAATGGATAGTATCTTCTTGTCCATCCAGGTTCTGGAGATGTATATATATTTATAAAAAAATAAGCAACAAATATAAGCATTAAAATGCCTATGTGTTTTTTCTTTTCTTTTGATAATTTTGATATAGGAACAAATAAAGTTATAATTATTATTGGAAATAAAAAGGAATAATTAACTAGATTAAAAAACATCCAAAACGATAATGAAGTTCTTTGCTGTGCATCATCCCAAGATAATGCCGGTTTGTCTGAAAATCTATCTACTGCATAAAATGGAAGAAATGTATTTATTGATATTATTATAACGACTAATGCAATTATAATCAGAGAAACTAAAGTTTTCTTTGGAACGTAAAATCTGTGTTTATAAAAGTATATTAGTGCAAGTATAGGTGCAAAGTACAACATTGTTGGTCTTGTTAAAAATCCGAGTCCAAAAAAGAGGGCGGTCAACAGCATATTTTTCTTTGTAGGAGAGTCATATAGTTTTAGAAAGAAAATAATTGTTAAAAGTACAAATACATTAAAGAAAGACTCAGAAAATGCAGTCGTTGCGTAGTACAAATTTAGTCTAGAGAAGAAAGATATAACTAAAAATGTATATGCTTCAATTTTTCCGAATGTTTTTTTCAAATAATTGAACCCAAAAAATAGAGTTGCAGTCATTGCTGCCGCAGATATTATCCTCAATACTACAAGTAATACCATATTAGATTGAGAAATAAGCCAAACCGGAAATGAAATAATTGTTGCCAAAAGCATACGTGTAAGATCATATGTATAAGGCAGTATTACTCCCTCTCTGAAAATGTATATAAGTTGTGAATAAAAATAGAATTCATCCGAAAAAATTGGTGAGCGTTTTATAAGAATCCACAAAACATAAAATATGAAAATCGCTAGAAATATTAGTTTTTCGTAGTTTTTATTTCTAAAACTTTTAAACATGATCCTTCACCAAAACGAATTATTAGATTACTTATTATTCTCAGTATATTTGCATTTAGGATAATTTGTGCAAGCAATAAATTCTCCATATATTGAAGATCGTACAGTAAGAGGAGATCCGCATTGTGGACAAGCTTTTTCTAATTTTCCATTTTTCATAGAATCCATCTGATTTTTGTGTTCTTCTGAAACGTTTGCGTTGTTTTCTTCAGGATTTAAGCTTAGTTCTGAAGGTTGTTTGCCTTTTCTTATTACAAGTATCATAGGATATCCTTTCGGAGAAATCTTATCAGCAGGTTTAACTAATGCATTTTTTGGCAAATTATAAGTAGTTTTACAATCAGGATATCTATTACATGCTGCAAACATTCCAAACTTCCCTCTTCTAATCATAACAACTCCTTCTTTACACACGGGACATGGTCCTAGTGCATTAAGAGCATCTCTTGTTTCTTTGTTCGCCTCTATAAGCTCTAACCCTATCTCTTGTTCTTGTTTTTTTATTTTATCAAGAACTTTAGTAAGATCTATTTTTGCGTGAGCTATAACTTGTTCTGGTTTTATCTTATTTTCACGAATCTTTTCCATTTCGTCTTCTATTTTTCTTGTAAATTCTTCATCAGTAATTTCAGGACAATGTTTTTCCAAAATTGCATCTATTCTAATCCCTAGATCTGTTGCTTCTATTGATTTATCATTAATATATCCTCTATCGTATAATGATTCTACTATATCTGCTCTTGTAGCTTTTGTTCCTAAACCTCTTTTCTCTAATTCAGCAATTATAGATGCAGGAGTGTATCTTTTCGGAGGAAGAGTTTGTTTACTTAATAGGTCTATTTTTTTGGTTTTTAGTGCTTCTCCTTTCTTTAAATCAGGAACCTCATCTTCAGATAGTTTAACATAAGGTTCATAGAGTGTGTGCCATCCTTTTTCAGTTGTTATTGTTCCTTTTGCGTTGAATATTTCTTCTTTAACATTAAGTTTTATTGTTGCTGTTTCTCTTACTGCATCTTCTCCGAATGTTGCCATAAATCTTTTTACAATTAAGTCATAGACTTTCTTTTCATCAGGTTCATCTATTTTTCCAATCAACCCTGTAGGATATATTGCAGGGTGGGCAGGATCTGTTTTCTTTCCTTCATTTGGTTTTAAAGTTTTTAATCCAAGAAGATAATTAGCGTTTTCTTTATACTCAGGCACTTTTTTCAATCCTTCTAATATTTTCTTAAATCCTAGATTAGCCGGTAATTGTTGCGAAGAAGTTCTAGGATATGATGTTAGCCCTTGTAGATACAAACTTTGAGCAATTTGAAGAGTTTTTTTTGGAGCCATACCAAAAACTTTGTAAGATTCAGCCTGTAATGCTCCCAAATCAAAAGGATTAGGAGGCGCTTGTTTGAATTTTTTTCTTGTGATTTCATCTACTTTTACAGTTTTCTCATCTTTTATCTTAGCATAAATGTTCTCTGCATCTGGTTTTTTCCAAATTTTATCTTTTTCGTGAACTGCCTCTATAACTTTTTTATCTTTCAAAGCTTTTAATGTAATCTGCCAATATGGTTCTGGCTTGAAAGCTTTGATTTCTTTTTCTTTATCTACAATTATTTTTAGTGCTGGACCCTGTACACGTCCACTGCTTAGAATTTTGAATGATCCTGCTTTCTTTACCGCAAGGGTTAAAGCTCTACTTAGATTTATACCGTACATCCAGTCCAAGAAGTGTCTTGCTTCTCCTGCAAACGCTTGTCCCCAATCCAGAGTTTTCTGTTTGTGCTTATACGCCTCTATAACATCTTCTTTAACGAGTGTAGAAACCTTCATCCTTGAAGCATCTTTCTGGCCGCAAATATATTTTATTACATTTAACCCTATTACTTCTCCTTCGATATCATAGTCGCAAGCAACTGTGAAGCTAGTAGATTTCTTTGCTACTTTTTTTATTGCATTATAATATTTTTTTGAGAATGCTGCTTTTTTATCTACTTCAAACAAAGGAGCCCAATGTATATCAAAACTTGGATATTTGAATGATTTTACTTTTTCAGCAACCGTAAATAGATGTCCTACTGCACTTACAATCTTTATATCTTTACCTTCAAACGTAACATCATATATTGTCACACCGTCTACTGTTTCTTGTATTGGTTTTCCTGAACTTAATGCTTCCGCGATTTTTTTTGCAGCGCTTGGTTTCTCAGTTATGATTAATTCTTGCATTACTTTTTGTTAGTTTAGCTTTGCTTAAAAAAGTTTCCTATATTTTTTTCAATAAAAA
>PCYF01000002.1 GCA_002762915.1 Candidatus Woesearchaeota archaeon CG10_big_fil_rev_8_21_14_0_10_32_9 | reverse complement strand
AATAGATGGTGGCGTAAATGAAACAACTGCGAAAAAGCTTGTAAAAAGCGGAGCAAACATTCTTACAACAGGATCATTTGTCATAACAAGCAAAGACCCTAAAAAAGCAATAAAAATTCTGCAAAACGCGTAAAAAACAATAAGCATTAAATATTACAATTCTCTAAAAAACTCAATGGATAAAAAAGAGGTGGTGAATCTTCTTAATTTGCAAGCTAAAAAGATAAGGCAAAACATAATTAAGATGATTCATGAGGCAAAATCAGGACATACCGCTGGATCTCTGGGCATGACTGATGTATTTACTGCACTTTACTTTAGTTTTTTGAATGTAAACCCAAAAAAACCAAAAGATCCTGATCGTGATTATCTTATTTTATCTAATGGTCACATTTGTCCAGGACTTTATGCAACTCTAGCTGCAAGAGGATTTTTCAAAGAACAAGAGTTATTTACTTTACGAAAGTTTGAATCCGGCTTACAAGGACACCCTCATAGAGAATCACTTCCAGAATTAGAAACAACAAGTGGACCTTTAGGAAGTGGCTTAAGTCAAGCGTGTGGAATTGCATTAAGTTTGAAAAGAGATAAAAAAAATAATAAAGTTGTTTGTTTAATGTCTGATGGAGAACATGATGAAGGAAATACCTGGGAAGCAATAATGTTTGCACATAAGTATCATTTAGATAACCTTCTAGTTATAGTTGATAGAAATAGAATACAAATAGACGGCAACACAGAACAAATCATGCCTCTAGGATCCTTGAGAGAAAAATACTTATCATTTGGTTGGGGAGTTATAGATATAAACGGAAACGACATGCAAGAAATAGTAAATGCATTACAAAGAGCGACAATTGAAAGAGAAAAACCTTTAGCAATAATTGCACACACAACTCCTGGAAAAGGAGTAAAATTTATGGAACACGATTACAACTGGCACGGACGTGCGCCAAATGAAGAAGAAACTAAAAGAGCATTAGAATTATTAAAATAAGAGTTTTAAAATGAAAGAACTTAAAGCAACAAGAGAAGGATTTGGAGAAGGATTACTGCTAGCAGCAAAACAGAATACAGCTATCTGGGCATTAACTGCTGACCTTGCATCATCAACCGGATTACTTGAATTCTCAAAAGAATATCCTGAAAGATTTGTTGAAGTAGGAGTTGCTGAGCAAAATCTTGTAACCGTAGCATCAGGACTCGCAGCAACTGGAAAAATACCCTTCGCAACAAGCTTCGCAGTATTTTCTCCAGGAAGAAATTGGGAACAAATAAGAACAACAATTTGTTATAATAATCAATCCGTCAAAATAATAGGATCGCATGCAGGACTTGGAGTTGGAGAAGATGGAGCAACACATCAAGCATTAGAAGACGTAGCACTAATGAGAGTTCTTCCGAATATGGATGTAATAGTTCCTTGCGATTTTATTCAAGCAAAAAAAGCCACAATTGCAATATCAAAAACAAAAAAACCTACATATTTACGATTAACACGACAAAAATCACAAATAATTACAAAAGAAACAGATAAATTTGAAATAGGAAAAGCACAAATACTAAGAAAAGGACAAAAAGATACTGTTATAATAATTGGATGCGGACCACTTCTTGCAGAAGCATTAATTGCTGCAGAAGAACTAAAAAAAGAAAAAATAAGTTGCACCATAATAAATTTACACACAATAAAACCCTTAGACGAACAAACAATATTGACTTTAGCGAAAAAAACAGGAAAAATAATAACAATAGAAGATCATCAAATTGTTGGAGGACTCGGATCCGCAATCAGCGAACTACTCTCAGAAAAACTCAACGTAAAATACAAAATGAAAATAATGGGTGTTGAAAATAAATTTGGAGAATCTGGAACTCCTGAAGAATTATATGAAAAATACAAATTAAACTCAAAATATATAAAGCAAGAAGTCAAGAAGATTCTGAAATGAACATCATCTTAGAACAGCACACTCCAAAAAAATATTCTACAAATATTCTAGCTCTGGATGTTGGCGGAACTATTACTCAAGTAGGCGTAATAGGTATAATTGAACAAAAAAATGAACAAGAATTATTATACTCAACAGAAGTTTGGTCAGAAAAAATTCAAATATCCAACTTTGTAGTTGAATTAGTTGAACACGTTGAAACAAATTTGAGTATTAAAATATCTACAGTGGCTATTGCTGTAGCTGCAACATTAAATTCTGAAAGAAATTTTGTTAATAGCATCAGAAATAAAATAAAAATAAATTCAAAAGAACTTGAAAAGAAGATCCGCAAACGAGTTTTTCTTTTGAATGATTTCGAAGCTCTCGGATATTCAATAAACATTCTAGATAAAAATAATCTAAAGACAATAATAAAAGGAACTGAAATAAAACACGCTCCAAAAATATTAATAGGTGCAGGAACAGGTCTTGGAAAATCTATACTTTTCTTTGATAAAAAAACTAAATTGTATATTCCTCTACCTAGTGAAGGATGCGATGCCGACTACTCTTGTCAAGACAATATAGAACAAGAATTATGTAAATTTATAACAAAGGGTGCACGAAGATTGCGTCAAGAAGAAGTAGTATCTGGAAGAGGATTACAAACAATATATCAATTTCTTACAGAGCACAAAAAGTACACACAAGATCTAAAACAAAATAAATTCTATGAAGAAATAAAAAAATCAAAATACGACTCTGTATTAATCACCAAATATAAAAATAAAGATCCTATCTCAAGAAAAACATATAGATTGTTTTCAACATTTTATGCCAGATTAATAAAAAATTTTGCATTAGAAACACTTAGCTCAGGAGGAATATACTTGGCAGGAGGAATAGCAATAAGAAATCCTGAAATTCTTGGAAAAGAATTTAAAGACGAGATTAAAAAACTCTCAAAATCACAAAAATTTATTAAGCAATATCCAATACACCTAATAACAGATAAGAAAATAAGCTTAATAGGTGCCGCAATATACGCACAAACCGAACTACAACAAACAAGGAATGAAAAATGAAAATATTCATAGACAGTGCAGACATAGAAGAAATCAAGAAAGCATATAGTTGGGGAATCATCGATGGTGTGACCACAAACCCCTCTTTGATAAAATTATCTTTAGAAAGAAGAAAAGCAGCAGGAGTACAAACAGAATTAAAAGACTACATAACTGAAATTCTTAAAATAGCAAAAGGAACTCCTGTAAGTCTTGAAGTAACAGAAACCACAGGAGAGGGAATGCTAACTCAAGGAATATTACTTTATCGTTTGTTTAATTCGGTAGCTAAAAACGTTTGCATAAAAATACCAATAAACCCTGCACTTACATCAGATGCAGTTAAACAATATGAAGGAATATACGCAATAAGCGAACTAGCAAAAAGAAAAATCCCTGTAAACTGCACACTTGTATTCACACCAGAACAAGCATTACTTGCAGCAAAAGCCGGCGCAACATATGTAAGTCCTTTTGCCGGAAGAGTTGATGATCTTTTAAGAACAAGATCACAAACACTATTTGGACAAGATGAATATTACCCTTCTGAAGGAAAAGAAGATAAAACAAAACTAATTGAAGACAATGGAATAGTCTCAGGAATAGATTTAGTCGCACAATGCGTAGAAATAATAAAAACATATAACTTGCCAACAAAGGTTCTGGCAGCATCTTTGAGAAATCCTAGACAAGTAAGAGAAGCAGCATTAGTTGGTGCAGATGTAGCAACAATTCCATTTAGTGTGCTTAATAAACTTCTAATACATCCAAAGACTCAAGAAGGCATGAAGAAATTTGTTGAAGATTCTGTTCAAGAATACAAAGAATTGGTAAATAAAAAATAAAAAAATAAAAGGTTTTGACTTTCTTAGTTACTTACTCCAAGCAAGAATTCCTACAACAACTAAGTTAACCAAAGGAATTGCCATCAAGATACCTAACCATCCTTCTTTCTTTCTGGATTCTGAAATTCTCCAGTACCACCAAATTGTTAAGCCTATTGATACAAGAAACCCTATTCCTGGAATCATACTTCCTATCCAAAGAAATCCATAATACCATTCATACTTCGCAAGCATTGGAATGTAAAACAAATTTGCTATAGGTATCCATGCCAACCATGTAGGTTCCACTTTCAGTTTCTTTCCTATCGTCATTACTGCCCACGCAGTGTATACATATATTGCTATTCCTAAAATTATCGCCAAAGCTAAGAAAGCACCCATAAATGCTCCCAAAAAAGGCAATGCACTTGATATATCTGTTGCCATATTAATTACCTCCTCATTTTTTTAATGAGCACGAATATTTTAACAATAAACAATTAATTTTAACTCAAATCTAACGCAGATACAAGATCTGCAATTTTAACTCTTTTTTGCTCTCTCGAGTCTCTGTTTCTTATTGTCACAGAATTATCAGTCAAAGATTCGAAATCTATCGTAATACAATAAGGAGTTCCTATTTCATCCATTCTAGCGTATCTTCTTCCTATACTTCCTGAATCATCATAGAAACAAACCATATTCATCTTCAAAGAATTAAATATTTCTTCTGCTTTTTCTTTAAGACCTACTTTTTTAACTAAAGGCAAAATTGCAACTTTAATCGGAGCAAGCTTAGGATGTAAATGCAAAACTATGTTTCCTCTTTCTTTATCATCATCATAGGCATCGTACAAAAACATCAAAAAGTTTCTGTCCACACCCGCAGAAGTTTCAATAATATTAGGAATTATTCTTTCTTTAGTTTCTTCATCATAGTAATCAAGCTTTTGTTTGCTGTGCTTCATATGAGTTGATAAATCCCAATTTCCCCTATCATGAACTCCTTCAATCTCTTTCCAACCAAAAGGAAAATTATACTCTATATCCTCAGCTTGTTTAGCGTAATGAGCAAGTTCATCTTTATTATGTGCTCTGTAACGAAGATTTTTTTCTTTTATGCCTAAAGAAAGATACCACGCTTTTCTTTCAGCTTGCCAAAATTTGAACCACTTTTTATTATCTCCGTGTTTTATGAAAAATTGCATTTCCATTTGTTCAAATTCTCTGCATCTAAACAAAAAATTTCTAGGACTGATTTCATTTCTGAATGCTTTTCCTGTTTGAGCAATACCGAAAGGAAGTTTCATTCTAGCATCATTTTGAATTAAACTAAAATTAAGATAAATCATTTGAGTAGTTTCTCCTCTCAAATAGGCTGCAGTTCCTGCTGCTCCAACTTTTAATGGAAACATTAAATTGAAAGATTCGCATTTTTTGAACTTCTTCTTATTAGGTGCAACAAGCTTATGTTCTTCAACTAATTTGTTGACTTCTTCTGCACTAACACCATCAAAAGAACGTTTAAGTTGTTCTTCTAAGAAAACATCTGCTCTAACTTCGTAGGATTTGTCTTCTGTTACAAGCATTAAATCAGAAAAATTTTCTGCATGACCAGATGCTTTCCATACTGCTTCAGGAGAAATAATTGCACCATCCATACCAACGATATCTTGGCGAGAACTAACCATGTACTTCCACCACTCATTAAGAATGTTCTTTTTTAATTCTACACCATAAGGACCATAATCAAAAAATCCCGCCATTCCACCATAAATTTCTGCGGAATTGTAAACTAATCCTTTCCTTTTACAAAAACTTGCCATTTCTTCAATTGATAAGCTCATAATTACTTGTAAAAAAAATAGGTTAATAAATTTATTGAAAAAAAGGGAGCAAAATCAATAAACTATATAAACAAAAGTGCATATATACTAAAATGAAAATACAGTCTTTTGTAATCCTTTCTGTCCTGCTTTTGATGTTTTTAGTCTTAAGTGGCTGCGCTAAAACAGTTTCTTTCGGCGAATTAAAACTTACTGCCGGAGGAAATACCTCTGTAAGTGATTACTGCGTATTAGTATTTGATGATCCTAACCTGCAAAAAATAGAACAAAATACAATAATTGCAAATTGGAACAAGAGTAATACAATAGACCTGCGCGTAGCAACGATTGCCGGATGTAGTTGGGTGCCCACCTATGATGTAAAGCAAACTGGAGACACCCTTACACTCAAAGTTTCTTATCCTCCAGACTATTACGAAAACATAAACTCTTGCTATGAAGCGAAATGT
>PCYF01000030.1:6270-9130 GCA_002762915.1 Candidatus Woesearchaeota archaeon CG10_big_fil_rev_8_21_14_0_10_32_9 | reverse complement strand
AGTAACTTCAACCAACATTGCAAAAACAGTTTCCTGGGTTGAAAAACACAAATCCTCTTTCGAATAAGATTTATCAAGTATTTTATGCTTAAGATTAGTCAAAAGACCTCCAAAAGAAACATCCATCCCTTTAACCGAATAAGGTAATTTTATGTAATTATTACTTTCCTTTGCTAGTTGTTCAATTTTCGGTCCCGCTGGAAAACCAAGATCAAGAGAACGTCCAAAAGAATCCAAAAAATTTCCAACACCAATATCTAGAGTTTCTCCAAAAACTCTATACTTTTCTGCTTCATAAGCAATTATTTGAGTGTTGGCTCCAGAAGCATACAATAAAATAGGATCTTTTGCTCCAGTCATTATTCTTCCGATTTCTAAATGAGCAATACAATGATTAACTGGAACAATTGGAAGGTTTAATTGAATCGCGAGTGATCTTGCAAATACTGCGCCTATTCTCAAGGTATGTCCAATTCCGGGGCTGTTCGAAAAAGTAATTAAGTTTATTTCTTTCAAAGAAACGCCTGACTTTTTCAGTGCTTTTTGCAAAACTTCATCAAATACTTCAACATGATGATCTGCAACTTTCCCAGGAATCATTCCTCCTGATTTGGTTGTGAATGCATCTTTCTCATTAGCAAGAACGTTTGCCCCTTTAATTACAGCAACTCCTAGTGTGTGCGCAGTGCTTTCTATTCCAAGAACTAATAAATCAGGAATCTTAGTTGAAGTCGTAGTCATAAGCATATAGAATTGGGAATGCTTTATATTTCTTATTTTTTTGAAAAAAACATTTAAATAAGCCCTCTTTTCATAATAACAGAGGATGTAGAGGGGATAAAATGTCTAACGAAACAAACAAAAAAGAAAAAACTCTAACAAAACAAGAAAAAACGCAAGAAATTGAAATTCCTGAGACTGGAAGCGGGTCTGGACAGAAACTTGTTGAAGAGAGATTAAAGAAACTACAAGAAATAAGAGACATGAACATAAATCCTTATCCATATAAGTATTCTATTAATTCAAACTCTGAAAAAATTAAAGAAAAGTATTCTCATCTTAAACCAGAAGATCACGTAAAAGACATAGTTAAAGTTGCTGGAAGAATAATGCTTCTCAGAAGAATGGGAAAAGTAGCTTTTGCAACAATCAAAGACGGACAAGGCACAATTCAGCTTTATCTAAGAAGCGATGACATTGGTGCAGAAAAATATGAACTTCTAAAGAAATTTGACTTAGGAGATTTTATTGGGGCAGAAGGAGACATCTTTAGAACAAAAATGGGAGAAATAAGTGTTTACGTAAAAACATTTGAAATGTTATGTAAAGCAATAAGACCTCTTCCAGACAAATTTCACGGATTAAAAGATCAGGAATTAAAGTACAGAAAAAGATATCTTGATTTAATTATGAATCCAGAATCAAGAGCTATTCTAGAAAAAAGAATGAAAATGATGCACGCAATAAGAGAATTCATGGACAAACAAAAATTCATTGAAGTTGAAACACCAATATTGCATCCAATATATGGTGGAGCTGCTGCAAAACCATTCAAAACATTTCACAACGATTTGAAAATGGAACTGTTTTTAAGAATAAGTCCAGAATTATATTTGAAAAGATTAATCGTCGGAGGATTTGACAAAGTCTATGATATAAATAAAAACTTCAGAAATGAAGGAATAGACACAACACATAATCCAGAATTTACGATGTTAGAAGCATACTGGGCATATGCAGACTACAATGACATAATGAAATTAACAGAAGATCTTTATGAATATGCAGCTCTAAAAGTAAATGGAACAACCAAATCAACATACAAAGGAAATGAAATAGATGTAAAAGCACCATGGCAAAGAATAACGATGCTTGATGCAATAAAAAAACATGTTGGAATTGACGCAGGAAACATGACAAAAGAAGAGCTGAAAAAATTTGTTGAAGAAAAACATGTTGAATTTAACAAAGAGGATACGTGGGGAAACTATATTATAGTGATCTTTGAACATTTCTGCGAAGATAAATTTATTCAACCAACATTTGTAATTGATCATCCAGAAGAATCAACACCGCTCTGTAAACGACACAGAAAAGATTCAAGATTAATAGAAAGATTTGAACCTTTCTGTTGCGGAATGGAACTGGCTAATGCATATTCTGAATTAAATGATCCAATACATCAAAGAAAATTATTGGAAGATCAAGCAAGACAATTGCGAGCAGGAAATGAAGAAGCAAACCCGGTAGATGAAGACTTCTTAGAAGCAATAGACCAAGGAATGCCTCCAACAGGAGGATTAGGAATTGGACTTGACAGAATGGCTATGTTAATCTTAGGACAAGAATCTATTAGAGATGTAATATTATTTCCAACAATGAAACCAGAAACACAGGGACAAAAAAATGACAAAGAAAACTGAGATCGAACCTGAACAAAAATCTGAAAATAAACTTGAAGCTAAATCAGAAAAGAAAGTAGGAATTACTGTGAAGAAAAATGAGAACTTTAGTGAATGGTTTACTCAAGTTGTAGGTCCAGAAGGAGCAGAACTTGCAGATGTACGTTACGGCGTTCAAGGATTTGTTGTTCACATGCCTTGGTCAATGAGAATATTAAGAAGATTATACGAATACTTAGAAGATGAAATAGAGAAAGATGGACACGAACCAATGCTATTTCCAACAGTAATAAAAAAAGAAAACTTAGAACGAGAAAAAGAACACGCAGGATTCGCACCAGATGTATTTTGGGTAACTGCTGCGGGCGATAAAAAACTCGAGGAAGAAGTTGCACTAAGACCAACAGGTGAAACACAAATCTATCCAATGTATTCATTATGGTTAAGAGGAAATAGTC
>PCYF01000030.1:0-6209 GCA_002762915.1 Candidatus Woesearchaeota archaeon CG10_big_fil_rev_8_21_14_0_10_32_9 | reverse complement strand
ACAAGACCATTCTTACGTGGAAGAGAATTCATGTTTTTTGAAACACATAATATGTATGCAACTCACGAAGATGTAATGGAACAAATAGAATCTGACAGACAAATAATGAAAAGAGTTTACTGGGATAAATTAAGACTTCCGCACATATTTTTGATAAGACCTCAATGGGATAAATTCTTGGGCGCAAATAACACATATGTTTCAGATACTTTGATGCCTGATGGAAGAAGAAACCAAATGAGTTCAACACATGATCTTGGACAAAACTTTGCAAAGGCATATGACATCAAATTTACGGACAAAGATGGCGAAATAAAATATGCACATCAATCTTGTTTCGGACCAGGAATATGGCGAATCATGGCAGCATTAATTGGAATTCACGGAGACGACAATGGTTTAATCTTGCCTTTTGAAATTGCGCCTTATCAAATTGTAATTGTTCCAGTATTATTTAGTAATGAAGAAGAAAATAGAAAAATAATTGAAAAATGTGATGAGTTGGAAGAAGAACTAAAACAAAAATACAGAGTTTACTTTGATAATTCAAATAATACTCCTGGATGGAAATATAATCAATGGGAAATGAAAGGAGTGCCAATTAGAATAGAACTGGGCCCGAAAGATCTCAAGGAAGATAAGATTGTATTAGTAAGAAGAACTGGGCATAAAACTAAAACAACGCTTTCTGAGCTTGATCAAACAATAAAACAAGAGGCCATGGCTTTAGATGATGATATAAAATCAAAAGCAGAAAAATACTTTGCGCATAACACCAAAACGGCAGAAACATTATCTGAAATAAAGAGTACAATAAAATCTTTCAGAGGATTTGTTAAAGCACCCTTCTGTTCTATTGATAAAGATGGCGAAGGTTGTGCAGATATTATAAAAGCTGAAACTGAAGGAGCATATGTTTGTGGAATACCTTGGTTGAAGGAAGAACAAGAGCAACCAAGAAAAGGTGCAGTGTGTGCCGTTTGTAAAAAAACCGCTAAACACATAGTGTATATTGCAAAGAGTTGGTAATTCTTTCTTATGTTTTAATTATAGAATGATTTTATAAATTATATAAGACGCTAGACTTTGATTATTTAAAAAAGGTATTGGTTGTGCGAGAATTTAAGGATGTCTGTGCCGATTTTACTAAAACTCAATCAACATATTGTTGTTCTTGATCGCTTATTTTAGTAATTGATTTATCAAAAGATTTTAAATGAAAGTTAGATACTGGAAAACTTAAATCTGATTCTTCATTTTTCACTAGACTAACCTGAAAATCATAACCCCACGTCCTTTTTTCATATTCTCCAAATTGTTCTCTTATAAAAACAACATAGTTTATTTTCGGAGCATGTTCTTTTAATATCATTTTTGTTTGTTTTTCTAGAAGATTAATATCAATATTTTGATGGAACGATACATGTTGAGGAAGAACCATCATTAATAAATGAGGAGTATTAGGGATATGTTGATTTTTCTTAATCTTATTCTTTAGAGAAGAATGTATGTTTTTATGTATCTCTATTTCATGGTTAACTGCTACTTCTATAATATTTTTGAACGCTGTTTCGTTCTCATTTTTTTTACAAAAAGAAAATGTCTGGTCATAACCGCAATTATTAGGTAAAAATTTTAAAGAACTATTTTGTCTAAAAAACTCATCTACTGAGGGATAGCATTTTTCTGATTTATCAAAATTAATTAATGAAATACAAATTTTGTTTTCATAATATAAATATTCGCCAGAAATCCCACGATCAATCACTTCTTTACATAATTGAATTAATGATTGAATTTCTTCTTTATATGAAATACTTTTTGTAGTGATATACAATTGAAAGGTTAAATTTTTTCTTTCGGAATATTTCTCTATATTTTTCATTAACAACTGGGCATATATTTCCTCTTGTGCCATCATTTTTGAGACATTTTTTGTTGTAACTTCAACAGTAAATCTTTCTTTTTCATTATTAACTTCAAAATCTGGGGTGTTATTGTTTTTCGTGGTTTTTAACCATTTGGGGAAATAACCATTATGAATTAATATCGCACAACACAATAACTCATAAACTGCAGTTTCGTATTCAAATCTGTTTTTCAATCTATTCTTAAATTTTTGAGGATTAGGTAAATTTGATTCTATTTTTTCTATAAGTTTTCCTAAAAAATCAAATAATAAATATGGTTTTAATGAGTAATTCATTTTAATATCTTTTGGAAGGTTTTTAATAAGTTCACGTGTTTTTTCAGAATTTATAATTTTAGAGTATTCAACAATAAATGGGTGTGCATTACTTTGATTTCTTTGATAAGTTTCAGAATTATTTTTAACCCAGTCAGCACCCAGAAAATCTACAAATTTATCTATATTCTTAAGAGACATATAAACTCGAGTCATTTTCATTGGTATTAGTATTTAATATTTAAAAGTATTTACACTTCAACTCATCAAGTTGGTAATATGTTTCACGGCTTGTGCGATGCTCTATTTCATGCTCCGAATAATTCATTGAATGTTGTTTTTTTGTAGATATACTTGGAGGTGTTGTAGGTTTATTTTACAAAAAGAAATGTAGAAAAAGTAAAAAAATAGATAATTAATAGCTATTTCTTTTTGGAGGATTCATGATCTTTAATGAGATTTCATCGTACACTTCGCGTACATCATGTTTTAATCTCTCTTTTTCAGCATCAGATACTCCTGTAATTTTCGAAAACTCATCTCTAATTTCATTGTAAAGATTTTTTGCATCATCTAAATGCCCACTATCTACTAAGTCTTTACAATCGCTTAACTTATCTTTAAGACTAATAACTGGATCAGATGAACCAGATGCTTTGTAAGAATAAGAAGAGGTTTTCTCCATTGGAGGTTCTCTATACACAACAGAAGGTCTCATGTCTCTAGTTGTTGCCTCTAATTTGTCTAAAATGCTTTTATTTTCATCAAGTTTAGACACAATACTTTGTTCTCTCTTCTTTAAATCGTCTTCTTTTTTCTTCAATTGATTCAAAATTTGAGTTCCTTTCTTCTGCATATCTCCAAGAGTAACTTTTGCACTAGAAATTTTATCAGTTAATTCTTTTAACTCTTTCTTGTGCTTTTGTTCTTCATCCTGATACTCTTTATTCATCTTCTTTAATTTTGCAGAAGAATCTTCATGCTCTTTCTTAATCTTAGACTTTGTCGATTCCAATTCTTTTTTTGTTAATACTAATTCAGATTTGACTTCTTCTAATTTCGAATTGGCTTCAGCTAATTCTTGAGAGATCTTCTTTTTATCGTCTTCAAGATACAAGATTTCTCCTTTCATTGCTTCCAATCTGGAAATGTCCTCTTCAAGTTCTGCCTCTTGTTCATCAAGTTTTCTTAATTTATGAACAAGCTTTTCCTCTCGAACTCTTAAGTGATGATCGCGTTTTGCTAACTCTGCGATTTCTTTCTTGAACTTAGAAATCGTGGTTGTTGCTTCTTTTTTAACTTTTGAATCATATTTATTAGATTCTCTTTTTAGAGCTGATTCAAATTCTCTTACAATCTTTGATTTTTTTGTTCTATCAAGAGTACCGACTTGTTTAGCTTCTGAAGTAGCTTTTAGCTTCTTTCCAGAAAATTCTGACCACTCTTTTTGAATTTTAGTTATGTTTGCAATGGTAGAAGCACTAGCACTATCCATAGAATTTGATTTAGTTGTATTAAATACAGGTAAATCTTCCACTCTCGAAGAGCTTTTTGACGATTTTTTAGGCATAGTTTTTGGGATGATTGCTTTCGAAGTCTTAACAACAGGTGTTTTCTTGGCTTCAACCTTTTTCTCAAATTTTTGTAAAGGGGATTTTTTTGAGGGGGTTGATTTAAGGCCTAATGCCTGTCTTATATTATCAATATCTGCTTCGTTAAGCTCGTATTTTTCTTCAGTTTTATCCCAATCGTCATATTGAAGCTCTGACTCAGAAGAAACAATGTTGACTTTTACAGATTCATCTTGCTTTTTCTCCTTTTTGCCAAATAATTTTGATAGAAACCCTTCTTTGTGTTCTTCTTTTGTCGCTTGGGTTGCATCCATGCCTAAAAATGATTGATCATCCATATAATCTCCCCCTTTTTTATATCCATACTAGTTGTAAGTTCATATAAAAATCTTTGTTACTATTTTATAATGGTCTAACTTATTTGTGGTCATAAACCAAAAACCTTTTTATATTGCTCATGAATTAAGTATTAATATGATTCTTGATAAAACACTTGAAACTGCAGGAGATTCAATTAATGAACAGGCAAGAACTATAGTGAAAAGATACAATTTATTAGCAACAAATATTGTGAATTTAGAGAAGGACTTTGATAAAAAAACCGAAATATACCAAAGTACAAAAATGGAAATAGAACAAGAACTTTTAACATTAAAACAAAGAATTGTGCAAATTACAGAACAAATAAAAAAAGTGGACGAGTACAAAAAAAACCTTGCAAGAGATTTTAGATACATAATAAAAATTGACTCGATGAATAAAATAACCAGGCGTGTGGACAAACTAAAATATGAAGAATTTGTTGTAAGAGATGAGTTGTATAGATTAATAGAAGAAAAATTTAAATGAACTGTTTAACGTTCATTTTTCACTCAAATCTTTTCTTTCTTGACGCAAGCATTTAGTGAAGCAATTGATACTTCTAATTGCTTAAGTGAAGGTTCTCTAGTCGTTATTCTTTGAAACTGAAGTCCTGGCCAAATTAATAATCTAACAAATCTATTTGTAGAATAATATTTTCCGCTAAGTCTAATTAATTCATAAGTAACTCCTGCAATAACTGGCAATAATAGTATTCTTATAACATAATTTAACCAAAATTGAGTTTGAAGAGGAATAAGAACATAAAAGAAAATACTAACAAAGAAAACAAGAAAAACAAAAGTAGTTCCACATCTAGGATGAATTCTTGAAAACTTTATCGCATTTTTTGGAGTAAGTTTCTTTTTCGATTCATAACAAGCAACAGCTTTGTGCTCTGCGCCATGATATTCATAAAGCGTTTTAACATCAGGCATTAATGAAATAGCATAAAGATAAATCATCATTATAATAATTTTAATAAATCCATCTATGAGATTAAAATACCATGTGCTGTTTCCTTTTGAAATTAAACCCGCTAAATAGAATGGTAAAAGCTTGAATACAAGAAGAACTATGACTAAGGATAAAACTACTGTTATTATTATATCTTTTTTTGTCAATTGCTCGTGCTCATCTGCACTTTCATTAGAAGACCACAATAATTCTTTTGTTCCCTGAATCATTAATTCAAAAAGCATAATGAGTCCACGAAGCAGAGGAAGATTCAAAAACTTATTTTTATCAGTAATAGAAATAAATTTTCTTGAACGGGTTTTGATTTGGCCATTAGTTTTTCTAACTGAAGTAGAAATATAATTATCCGAGCGCATCATAACGCCATCAACTACTGCTTGTCCCCCAATTCTTATTCCCAAAATAACCCCTGAAAGTAATGGCTTTGTAAGAAATATATAAAACTTTGGGAAAACTTAATATAACCAAATGTAATTCTTAAACCGTGACCTCACTAATAGCATGTTTAACAACAGGAAAAGGAAGCTGGGCAGCAGTATCAGAACTAATGAATTCAGAGAATTGGACCAAAATATTCTTGATAACTAACAAATTTGGAACAGAAAAGTTTACTTCAAACAAAGAATTTTCATTTATTATAATAGATCCGGATTCTGAACTTGACGAGATAAAAAAAACTGTTATACGCGAATTAAAAGGAAAGATTCTAGACACAGAAGTGGCGTTTAACATGATGTCTGGAACTGGAAAAGAACACATGGCAATACTATCCGCGATTCTAAATTCTGGATTCGGAGTAAGACTTGTTACATCTGAAAACAAAAGATTAATAGTTCACTAAGACTTATTAATAACTTTTAAGAGATTATTTTCGTTCTCCGACGTATAATCTGCTAACCTTTTGCTTCCTTCCAAAATGATTTAAAACTTGTTTTTCAATCTCATTAAAATTATCATAATCTTTTTCAAGATTCCAATTATCAACTTCCAGATATTTTTCGTAAAGATTCAAAGCTTTAAGTGCATCAATGAACTTTGCACGAGAAACATCATTTTTACCGGGAAACTTCATTGCATCTTTAGACCAAAGCGTAATTGTATTTGAAGAACCATAA
>PCYF01000012.1 GCA_002762915.1 Candidatus Woesearchaeota archaeon CG10_big_fil_rev_8_21_14_0_10_32_9 | reverse complement strand
TCTGCGAATTCTTGAGCTGTGGGCTTTATTCCCGCGAATTTTGGCTTCTGGCGAATGGTTGGAGGTCGAGCGTCGTGAAAGAAATGTATCTTCGTAAAAATTGGTTGATAGAGTATGAGTCTATAAAGAAAGAGGTTAGTGTTCGCTTTGGTGAGGAATATGTTCGCGATTTTACCAAGATAATGGCTAAAATTGCTCAGCATCATTATAAAAAGAATTCTATGCTTCTCGGCAAGGAACGAGAATTGTACGCATTTCTCATGGAGCAAGGACATAATCCATTTAAAATTTATCGTTGGTGTCTTCTTGAAAGAATTCCTGAAACAATACGATTTCAACTAAAAAACGGACAGATAAACCAAAAAACAGCACTACACATGCATTTTAAGAGTCGACATGAAAGCAAAAACAGCGTCTGCGTAGAAATTAGGGTTCAAGGTTTGAATCTTGTGAGGTCGATGTAAAATGGGATTCAAAAAAACAAAAAAACTTAAGAGAGGAAAAGATCAGAATGAGGGACGAGGAAGAATACTGCCAAATGTTTTTAACAAAAAACAATTACTAGATTTATTTACTGCAATTGAAGAGACTGATATTTTTATCGCATGTTTAGTATCTTTATTTTGTGGTTTGAGAATTAGCGAGATATGTCAATTAAAGAGACAAGAGGTAGATACAGTTGATGGAAAAATAAAGATAGTACAAGGAAAAGGATCAAAAGATAGATATGTGATGTTGCCTTCTTCAATTAAGCCTTTGATTGAGAAATGGTTTAGAATAACAGAATCCGAATATTTTATTCCAACAACAAAATCAAACAGGTGTATCAGCACTAATTATTTATCAATAAAATTTCGGCGTTACTTAAAAAAGGCAGGATTATTAATTGAATCTACACCAACAAGTGATGGACAAAAAAGACACTTATACTCTTTTCATACATTAAGACACACGTATGCTACATACTTGCTCGAGAAGGGCGTAGATCTTTATTATATTCAAAGAAGTCTAGGACATAGTGATATTTATACCACACAAATTTATGCATATATTAGCAGTAAAGACTTGAAAGAAAAAATCGAGAAAGCATTCTCAACAACAACTCAGACGCCACACAAAAAAGTAAACACACAAATCGTAAACATTACTGATCCTTTTGAGATGTTAAAGATGCGATTTGCAAACGGAGAAATCAGTTTAGAAGAATTAAAAGAAAAAACAGAAGTATTACAATCGATGCAGACCACCATATTTTAGGAGCCTCTCCTTGTTAGGGTATAGGAGACATTATACAGTGGGCTGTTAAAGTGACTCTTTTTGATTTGTTTTAGTCGTGGTTTTGTTGTTTACACCCGCTTTTCGCGGGTGTGTATTTTCGAGCATTTCTTGCAGTATTTCGTACACCCGATTCCGTTGGGTGCAAATGCCGTGTGCTTTATATTTTGCTTGCAAGTTTCTATTTGATACTATGAAGAACCATCTGTGAGGATATTTTTTGTTTAACCAATATATTTTTTGTTCTAATTGTTTTTTCTTTTGTAAGAGGTTTCCTGTTTCGATTTCGATAGCATAATATTTATTGTCATACTTGAATACTATGTCTGCATCTTTCGTATCATGAATAACAATATCTCTTACGTCAAAATCTTTTAGTAATTTTTTTGTTGACCATACTAGAAATGTATGTGTTGCTGAATGATTCATTATAGGTTTTACAAATACAGATATAATCTTTTTTTGTTGTACGCAGTATTCATTTACTTGTTTAAACTTAGCTTTTGTTAATGTTTCTTTATCTTCTTTTGTTAATTTATTGCTTAATAGTACATTTTCATCATCGTTTGTTAATTCATAGATTCGGTGTGCTCTCTTCGATTCTTCGCTCATTGATAATTGTTGTTTTTCCCAGCGAATATTTTTTAGTTCTCTTAATGCATTTTCTTTGTCTTTTTCTATTTTTAATAATTCTGATTCTTTTGTTTCTCTTTTTATTGCATCTTTTAGGTCTTCAAATTTTTGATAATAGTTTCCGTGGAACGAGTTTGCTGATTCGTCAAAATATATTTTATGTCTAAAATATTCATATTTTCTTTCTAATCCTTCTAATGATAAACAACCTAAGTTTGTATCAATAAAATCTTTAATCTCTTTTTGTTCTCTTGCAATCTGTGCCTTTTTTCTTTTTTGCATTTCTTTCCTCTCGAATATAAAATTATGCAATGCATAATCGTAATAAATAACAATAATTATTGTTATTATTAGATGCGGCATATAGAAGTATGTTGTTGTTTCTTTTTCTATGGTTCTATAAATAAATGTTACTATAATTAAAATATTTGTTATATGAATTAATAGTTTGGTTGTAACTTTTGCATTTTCTTCTTTTAAAATGTAGCCCTTTACTGCATATGCCGTAATTGCTAAAATGAGGATTGTTGAAATTATTAATAGCCCAATCTGAATTACTAAATCAGTAAGAACTGTTTTATCAAGAGAATTCAACCACTTATACGCGACAAGCCCGAGAGCTATTAAAATTATTGCGTAATAAATTAGCGGATTCTCTTTTTCCAACTTTTTTGTTTCGGTCATTGGATATAATTTAATAAATTACTATTTTTTGTATCCTCTATTGGCTCTTTATCCCATATTCTGCTAAAATCATCGATTACACGCTGTCCTGAATAATTTAGGTACACATCTGTGGTTGTGAGGCTCGTATGCCCAAGAATCCCCTGTAACGCCCGAACGTTGCCCCCACGATGAAGATAACAGACGGCAAACGTATGGCGTAAAACATGCGGACTAACAGGCTTATGAATTCTAGCCTTATCAGCCACGGCTTTTACTTTAATTTGTATTAGTCTAGGACTAATATCAATCTTACGATGATCCTTAAAGAATTCAGTCAAATAAAATCTTGCAGTCTTACTTAACGGAATAACTCGTCGCTTATTACCTTTCCCTATCGTTGTTATGCATCCCCTCTGCCAACTAACCTCTTCTTCTGTTAATTTGCTGAATTCTGCAACACGCATACCTGTCTCTAAGAGGACATTTATTATTACTTCCTCTTCAAAATTTCTGCACGCTTTACGTAATGCTAATATCTCGTCTTCTTCTAACGGTTCTCTTTTGTATTCAAATACCATTTTGTTCCACCCCCATATTATCCTACAGGCTCCCAAAATATATTAAACTATGTCGGAAAACGTAATACACTAAAGTAAAAGCTCCCCTGATTTAATAGCGTGTCTAGGTAAATGTAATACACAAACAAATAGGTCGTCATCATTTAATAGCCTTATTACTAAGAAAACAATGAAACCAATAAAGAAAACATACAAATCAATCATAACAACATAAAGGCTCTCATAATTTATAAGACCATCTAACAGAAACGTAACAAAAATAACAGAAAAGATACAAAACTATTTCATAATAATAAACAGGTTGCCATCATTAAATACGCTAACTAAGAGAATGACAGTCAAAAAATGGCAAATGAAAGTCAAAGAGAAATCTATTTAGAAGAAGGTATCACTAAAAGAATAAAATATTGTCCCAGCATTTTAACTTGACTATTCCGACCAGACGCCCATTGTTGTTGTCAAGATTATTGTTGCCATTAGCATTCGAGTTGTTGTTGAGTCTGTTCGACAACCAAAGCCTCCAAGATTAGCCCCTTTACCTAATAGTTTTCACCGCTACTTCATTTCTGTCGTAGCTGTATTTTATAGCACTTCTGCAAAAAAAGTACCTTAGTAAAAGAGCGTGTAGTCCAGCTATTTCTTATTACACAGTATTTGCATGTACCGTGCTTGGCTGGGACAAAATGTAGAATAATGAAGAAATATAAAAAATTAATGAAAAAAAATTATTTATAAAGATTTGCAGTTAAATCTTTTGTTAAAGCATCCCTATTAATTTCAGCAACATATGGTGATGAAATTTTTATAATATCATCCAGTGCTGGAATAATAATGGATGATTTATCGAGCGCACTCTGCGCCTCCGGCGCTACCCCGACCAGACGCCCAATGTAGTTGACAAGAAAATTGAGGCCACTAGCATTCGAGTCGTTGTCGAGCCTGTTCGACAACCAAAGCCTCATATTCGGGACTTCTCTAAAAGAGGATAAATATACACCCATGTTTTTATCATAACCGTGTGTTTCTTTCGCTTTTTTGAAAATTTGATGTGCATACTCTTTTAATAATGCTTTATCTTCTCGTGCGAGTACCATCCAAAAAGGGTGCTCATTAACTTCAGATTCGCTTAGTGACTCATTAAATTTGTATTTAGCAATATCTTTTGAAGTAAATTCGTGTCCTTGTATTTTCTCAAATGCATCATCAGCAAGTACTAGTGCTCCTGATTTCAGTTTACTTTCAGGATTTAAAGATCTCATTGTTGGAGAATCATATTCTATCTTAATATTTCCTGCACGATCAGTTGCAACGCCGTCTCCTGTGTCAAAATAATTTGTATACCATGCATCTTGAATTTCTTGAGATGCATTTAATACTTGAAGTTTTCGTTTCATTAAACCTTCATAGGATAATGGGATTCTTGGAATATCTACTACTTTTCCTTTTTCATTTTTTCCAGAAATAAGCAAAGGCATCTGCTTATAATTTGCTCCATAAAATTCTTTGAAAGGGACTGTTTGTTCATTAAGTTCTAAAGCCATTGTAATAACCTCCTCTTAAAATATATTAATATTAGGATGGTACGCAGTATTTATAAACTTTTCGTTTTCTTAACCATTCCATAGTAGTATTTTTAAATGGGTTTATCTTTCGATAAGAAAAAATATTAGTACAAGGTGCTTACATGGATGACTTATATGCCGAACTTTATTCTTACGAAAATCTTGAATTGGCATATGATCGAGCAAGAAAACATAAAACCACTAAACCTTACGTCATAGAGTTTGAATCTGAATTTAAAAACAATCTCTTTAAATTACAATACGAACTTAAAACAGAAACTTATGTTCCAAAACCACTTGAAACATTTATTCTTAGAGACCCAAAAACTAGAAAAATAAGTAAATCGGAGTTTAGAGATAGAATTATTCATCACGCAATTTGCAACATAATAGAACCAATATTTGATAAAACATTCATTTATGATAGTTATGCTAACCGATTAAGAAAAGGCACTTTAGGTGCAATAAAACGATTTGATTACTTCAAAAGAAAAGTCTCCAAAAATAACACTAAACAAAGCTATTTTCTAAAAGCAGACATTAAACACTACTTTGATACCGTAGACCATAAAATATTATTATCAACAATCAAAAAAAGAATAAAAGACAAAAATTTGCTATTACTAATAGAAAAAATACTTCAGAACCATAAAACAGATAAAAAAGGAAAAGGGATGCCACTCGGAAATCTTACAAGTCAGTTCTTTGCCAACATCTATCTTAATGAACTTGACCAATACGTAAAACATATTCTAAAAATTAAATACTATATTAGATACGTCGACGATTTTATCATACTCGAAAATTCCCTAGATAAATTACACCACTACAAACAACAAATTGATATATTTCTTAAAGAGGCACTATTACTTGAACTTCATCCCGATAAATCAAAAATATTATCGTTGGAAAACGGTGCTAATTTCTTAGGATTCAGAATATTCTATAATCATAAACTAATCAGAAAGAAAAATCTCAAAAAATTTGAAAGAAATTTCAAACAGTTAAAAATAGACTATGACTCACAAATCATTGACCGTGAAAAAGTTATAGAAAAATTTGAAGGATGGATAGAATACACTAGACGTGCAGATACCTACAAATATCGAAGACACCTCACAAGACAATTAAACAATCTCTTCCCAATAATACCGCCGATTAAAGAAACACAAATAAAAAAGTACGAAAACAACATAAAAAAATCAGAATCAGCAAATGTCGAATTTAGTCAACAAAAAACAAAACAATTATTCTTCAAAGGAAAAAACATCAAACAAATAGCAGAACAAAGAGAATTAAAAGAATCAACAATATACGAACATCTAACAAAATTAATCCTATACAATCAAATAAACGTATGGAATATACTACCAAAAGAAAAAATCAGCAAGATACAACGACACATTAATTCAGAAAACGATACACTAAAAAATATCAAACAAAAAATAAACGACGACTCAATAAATTATAATGAAATAAGCCTAGTATTAGCACAAATTAAAACGAAAAATAAAAAGAAGAACATATTATTTCATTTTAACTGGTACCAGAAAAATCATTGCCAAAGAAAATGTCATCTTAATCCA
>PCYF01000038.1 GCA_002762915.1 Candidatus Woesearchaeota archaeon CG10_big_fil_rev_8_21_14_0_10_32_9 | reverse complement strand
TCTAGCCAAGTTTCCCTTTTCTTTAATTTTTCAGGAAGATAATCGGACACTACGAAATTTAATCCGTGTTTTGCTAGTGCTTGCTGTTCTGCTCTTTTTCCTTTTTTCATTAAATTATTAAGCGCATCTTGCCAGGATTTGTATGCCTGAATAAATGGATCATTTTTTAATCCATCTTTTATTCTTTTTATATCGACTTCTTTCAAAGGATGTGTTGGCAATTTGTAATCATCAATATCGTCAGGCGTTATTCCCATAAATTTTGCTTTTGGTACACAAAAATATTCATTTATGTGTGCTGCGTTTCCTGATCCTACTTTTAGTGTTCTGTAAATATTTAGATATCCATATGGGTCTCCATCTGTAAATACATAGACATCTTGTTTTGCATCATCGCTTAATTTTCTTATGAATCTTCTGCACGCTCTTGTTGGAACTCCACCCATGCTTACAAGTATACAGTTTGCTTTTTTCCAGTATGTGTGTTTATTTAACCTTTCAAACATACCGTTTGTTTCTATTGCTAATATGAATTTTGCTTTTGTTTCGAATTTTAAATTTTCTACATCGGATGGTATGCTGTATGATCCTGATCCGAATTGCGTGCAATCTATTCTAATATCTTTTCCTGTGTTTGGATCTTTGTCAATTACAATTAATTCTCCTGCGACACTTCCGCCGTGTTCATCTGCTATGAATCCTAGTTGTTCTCTGTTTACTCCAAACATTGCTTCTATGTCATCCATTACTGAATCAGATTCCATTTGTTCTTTGAATCTTGCTTCGCCCCAGTTTTTACTTACATAATATGCTTCTCTCTTCGTTGCAATGTCATCAGTTTCAACTAAATTTTTTGATAGTGCCATTACGCGCAAAGTTTGTGCAAAGGTCTTTACAGTATTTGCAGTCAATGTTCTTTTTTTATTTAATCCTTTTAATTCAAAAAATCCGTCTTTTTCATTGTAGAATACGTTGTTAAGACTTCTTACTGGTGCTTCTAATTCAGCTTTTCTTCCAGCTTTTATATCCTGATATATTCCTTTTGCAGTATTTGTTATTTTGTCTAAGGCTTTAGTCATCTTCATCCTCCTTATCAGAGTCTTCATCCGAATAATAATTATCTTTTCCTATTTTCGCAAGATCTTCATCATAATCTTCATTTTTTGTAGGATCAAATTTCATATCTTCAATTTTTCCTCTTGTCTTTTCAAGTAGTTTCTCTAATTTCTTTTCAACATCTAATTTATCTGAATCAGAATATTTTAGTATCTCTTTTAATGCATCAGCAATGTGAGGAATGTAAATTTCTATGTAACTTCTTTTCTTTAATTCATCTCCAACTTTTCTTTTTTTGTTTAAGTATTTTGAAAGATTTCGTCCTATTTCTTGTACTGCTAATTTTATTTCTTTAATTATTTCAGGATAATGTGCAATTGCTTCTTTTGCTTCTGATGTGAATGGAACCCATACGGATGCAATATGTACGACGAGAACTACTGGTCCCTGAGGCATGTTGCTTCCAGATTGTTGTAACCCATATTGTTTCCAGTTTGTTTGCATTATTCCTTCTGTTACTGCGCACGCTCCTTGTTGATATAATAATGGAACTCTATTTGCGAATCTCATTAAATTAAGAGAACCTTCTTTTGGTATGTCTCCTCCATATGCAAGTGATGCTTCAATTAAGAAAGGATTTCCTCTATAAACATCAGGACTTCTGCTTACGCTCGTGTAGAATTCTGCATTTACTTCTTTTTTTAATCCTTTTTCTAAAAGTTCTGCTCCTATCGGAACAATACAATCGGTTGGAGGCATCATTATTTTTGTTTTTCTTATTCCGTCAATTAATTTTTCGGCTAAATCTCTATTTATGTCTTTTAATTTAGTGTTGCTTAGTATTGAGGAATTTTCTAATATTTCTTCTGCGGTTTTATCGCCTATCCTTGAGAAATCTTGCATTAAGAATTGTTTAATTGTTTTAGCAGTTGTTACTTGCATCATTTTGATTAACATTCCAAGTTCTACTCCGTAAGGATGTGGTTTAATTTCTGATGCTAGTTTAGGTTTTTTATCTGTAACTCTTACGAGCATTATTTGATCTCCTTTTGGAGGCTGATAAATTAAAGTTACGTGAGGATTTATTATTGCAGTTTCTTTTATGTATTCATCAACTGATTGATTTCCTTTCATGTAGCTAGCTTCAAGTTCCAATTCTATTCTTGTTCCATTTTCTTTATGCCATTCTTTTGTTGATTCTGCAATTATTTCAGGATCGTTTTTTTGAGTATTGATTTTTAATTCGTAATAGTGCGCTGGTTCATCTGGATGAATTTTACTTAGAATCTTTGCAGGTTTTCCAGTTGTTAATTGTCCGTACATTACTGCGGCGCTTATTCCTATTCCTTGTTGTCCTCTTTGCATTTTTAATTTATGAAATTTGCTTCCATACAATAATTTTGCAAATATTTTCGGAATTTGACTTTTGATTATTCCAGGTCCGTTGTCTTCTATAACTACTTTATATCTGTCAGTGCCCATTTCTGTTATTTCAACACTTATTTCTGGAAGTACATCTGCTTCTTCACAAGCGTCTAAGCTATTATCTACTGCCTCTTTTATTGTTGTTAAGAGTGCTTTTCTTTTATTATCAAAACCTAATAAGTGTCTATTCTTTTCAAAGAATTCCGCGATTGATATTTCTCTTTGGGATTTCGCTAACTCGTGCGCTTTAGCATCACTTGATTTTGTTTTCTTCTCAGGTTTGTCTGATTTTTCAGTTTTTTCTGAGAATGAATCCAGTGTTTGGTTATCTTCCATGAACTCTGGAATTTGATGTTTCTTTAATAAACTTTTTGCTTGTGTGTGTTTTTTCTTTCTTTGTTTTTTTAGTGTTTTGTTATTGTTTTCAGAAAAAATATAAATGGATTAACTTTAAGTTACTAAAAAGAGTTGAGTAGATGGATAAAGAATTAAGAGATTACGTTCGCGAACAAGCTAGAAATAGAGTTAGTCCAAATGTTCTTAGGCATAATTTGATTAATAGAGGATGGTCTTTACCAGATGTAGAACAGGCAATAACACAAGAATATTCTAGAAGTGGCATTCCTTTATTTGTAGGGGGTATTTTGTTATTTGTTGTGGCCTTTCTTGTTATATTAGTATTATCTTTGTTGAATAAATCTCCGGGGCCTGATTTTTATGAACCTTCTCAAATCGGTTCGAATGATTCAAACGTGAATTTAAATTCAAATATTTCTGATGTTGAAGCGGGTTGTCTAAATGTTAGTGATAGTTTAGAAAAGGATGCTTGTTATTTGAATTACGTTAAAGAAGGAAAAGATTGTGATGTGCTGGATAATGATACAGAAATGAATTTCTGTTATAGGGCACTTGAATACAATTTATTAAGTGAATGATCAAAGTTACAGTGTTGCAATTTGCAGGACACAGTGTTCTGCATTCAGTTCACAGGAGATATGTTCTGTTTCACCAGTCTATAGCTTGTTTTTCTTTGCTCATTTTTCTATTTTTTTCAAGCCATTTGTATACGTTGGCATGAGGACTTCCAAGAAGGAGACTTTCTACTGCTTTTTTGCAGATAATAACATCCTCTGCTTCACCAATTATGCTTATTGTTTTTCCATATACTGAGATGAATGTGTTAGTAAGTTTTTCTATAGTGTCTCTCGACTTTCCACCAGCACCAATAACTCTGCCTTTTACTCGTTCGAAGTGTCCTTTATTTTTTACATAATCTAATAAGTTTATTAGTTCTAGAACATAATCTTGTTTTAATAGTAATCTTGATATTTCAGGGTTAAATCCTCTTCCGATTGCCCTAACAACCTCTTTTAATGCGTATATTTTAACTGAGTCTTCTCCTGTGATTCTAACATCCGCTTCCTTTGAATCAACGTTTATTTTGGTCTCAGTCAAATCTTCCAGTTCTTGTTTGGTTTCCCCGCCTTTTCCTATAAGTATAGCAATCCTTTCCTTAGGTATTTTCAGGTCGAATGAGTAATTCATAGTATCTGGTAATTCTATTTCTTTTTTAAAGCTTGTCAGGATCTTTTGAGTCAAAATGTTTGAGTACATCCTTTTTAACTGCTTCGACGTCTACTTTCATGTGTTTATTGAAGAATTTACACACGTTGAATAGATCTCTTTCCAACAGTTCTCGAGAGTTCTGAGTCTTCAAAGGCGTACTCTGACTCATATCAATAAAAACAGGGTCATTTTTGTAGTTTAGAATATTAAATTCGGACAAGTCTCCATGTATTAAGTTTGCATCTATTAGTAGTTTTATTTGTTTTATGACTTTTTTGAAAAATTTCTCAGGATTTTCAGGAATATGATCTTTTAGTTTTGGTGCTGGAACATCATCTCCTATGAATTCCATGAGCAATATGTTGTCTTTGAAGGCTATTGGAGTTGGAACGGGTATTTTTTCTCTTGCTAAAAGTAGATTTCTAAATTCTCTTTGTACCCAAGAAAATATTATTTTTCTTTTTTGATTTTCAAGACCTAGGAATCTTGGGTCTGCACTGATGTAGTAAAACATTTTGTTGAAATTGCAGTTTTCAAGACGATATATTTTTACTATTATGTGTGTGTCGTCTTTTTTTCTTGCAAGAAATACGTTGGCTTCTTTTCCTAGAGCTATTGGTTGATCTAATTCTGCAAAGTGTCCTTGACTCGAAAGTAAAAATAAGTTCTTTTCGGTGAATGAATCGAATACATTTTTGTATATTTTCCATTCAGCTCTTGATTTTCTTGACTTTCTTACCACTTAGTATAAGAACGGTTATGGATTTATATATTTGTGGTTAATTTAGAATTGAACTCATAAAATTATATAAATGGTTCACAGTTTTCTAATGTAGTTGTTTAATGAATGAAAAAAATTGGTCAAAGGTAAATAAGAAGGCTTATGAAAAAGTAGGGAGTTATTATGATTTTTGTAGACCTAACTTCGAGATTAAAGAATTTAAAGAATTAATTGAAAGAGGCTATTTTGGTGTAGATATGCATGTGCACTCTTGTTATTCGCCCGACTCTTCTACAAGCGTTGAATCTTTGTTATTAAAAGCTAAAAAAGAGGGATTTGGACTTGCAATCACAGATCATAATTCTGTAGAAGGTTCTCTTTTAGCAAATAAGTTAGCAACCTCTGAATCTAGATTCAAAAACATTTTAGTAATTCCTGGAGTAGAAGTTACATGTTCAGAAGGCGTACACATTTTATTTTATTTTTATTCATTTGATGATTTAAAAAAGTTTAATCAAGAAATAATTATTCCAAATTTATTAAATGCGATGCGTTTGACTATTTCTCATTTTGAATTACTTAAACGTGTTAAGAAATACTCTTGTTTAATTTCTGCGGCGCATCCTTTTGGTTCTGGTAGTTGCGGTTTATATAAGTTAAATAAGCATGCTGATTTGGATGTTCTTGAGGGAATTAATGGAACTATTTCTCATAAAAAGAATATTAGAATACAGACTCTTGGTGTCGAGACTCATAAGAAGTTTACTGCCGGATCTGATGCGCACGTACTTGACTATGTTGGATCTGTTGCTGTATTTTGTAAGAACAAATCAATTAAGGGAGTTTTAGATTCAATAAAAAAAGGACAAGTAATTATTTGTGGTTCGGAAATAGGGTTTTTTAGATATATTAAAGTTAATTTTAATAAGGAGTTGAGTTTGCTGGTTAAAATGGGCCTAAAAAATTATGCAAAAAATAGAAGTTTATCTATTCTTAGTGCATTAGGGCTGGTTAAATTGCGTGGGAGGTTTAGCAAATGAAACTGGGATTGGCTGACTATTTATCTTTATCAAGGATTCCATTAGCATTCATTTTTGTGTTGCTTCTTTTCACATTTTATGATTCTTATGTTTTGTTAACTGTTCTGATTTTAACCATTCTTTCTGATGTATTTGATGGTTTTCTTGCAAGAAATTTATCTAGTGCTACAGATTTCGGAGCGACGTTAGATCCCTTATGTGACAAGGCATTTATAATTTTGGCATTTTTGGGTTTTTTATTTTTAGGAAGAGTGTCTTTGATTATATTTTTTGCAATTATAATTAGAGATATTTATAGTCTATCAGAAATACTATACATTAAGTTTTCAAAGTCAAAAAAAGTTCACAAAGCAGGAGTATTCGGAAAACTCACAACGACTGCTCAGTTTATTTTAATAGGAGTTTTAATTTTTCAAATTAACATTCTTTTAGCACCAATAGTTGCTTTAGTTTTCATTTTATCATTATTTACTGTAGGAGATTATGTTAAAGGAAGGTGGTTAAAATAAATTCATTTTTATTTGAAGTTTTGAAGATAGCTTATTTTTTTGTACCGGCATATTTTGCAAATATGGCTCCAGTATTATTCTCTAAAATAAATTTTTTGAATTATTCAGTAGATTGCGGCATGAAACTTAGGGGTAAAAGGCTATTTGGTGCAAATAAAACTTTTCGAGGATTTTTCTTTGCAATAATTATGGGTATTGTTGTTGCAGGATTACAATGGTTGTTAAATTTCTCAAACTTGAATCTTGTCAATTATGGAAATTTTAATTTTGTTCTTGTCGGTTTTTTATTGGGCTTTGGCGCGTTATTTGGAGATCTTATTGAGAGTTTTTTCAAAAGACAATTAAACTTCAAACCAGGACAATCATTCATTCCTTTTGATCAGATCGATTATACATTTGGTGCGTTTGTGTTAGTGTCGCTTTTTTTTAAGGTATCTGTTTTACCATTTCTTGTGTTATTAATATGTGTTATTCCTGTTCATTTACTTGTAAACTACATAGGGTTTAAATTAAAGCTCAGAAAAGATATGTTATAATTAGAAAAAGAGTAAAGTCTGATTGTTAAAATTATTAATTTGCTCAGTTTTCTTAGTTTAGTGAAAGAGGTATTTTGATTTGTTGATCATCATAATCAAGAACTATTGTATACTCTTTTTCTTCTACATTGTATAAACGAATATACTCACATTTCGCTTCATAGCAAGAGTTTA
>PCYF01000033.1 GCA_002762915.1 Candidatus Woesearchaeota archaeon CG10_big_fil_rev_8_21_14_0_10_32_9 | reverse complement strand
TCCTCCTTTAATTGAGATATTTACATCTTGTCTTATGCTTCCTATTCCTCGTTTGCATTTGCCTGTGCTTCTTAGTAACATTCCTATGTGTGCTGCAACTTCTTTGCATTCTTCAGGAGTTGTTATTTCTGGAGCAGTAGCAATTTCAAGTAGAGGTATTCCCAATCTTGAAATATTGTATGTGTCTTTTTCTTTTGTTCTTTCTACTACTTGTGCTGCTTCTTCTTCCAAGCACAAACTATCTACGGTAATTTTTCTTCCGTTGACTTCTAAGTATCCATCATATCCAATCAATGCTGTTCTTTGAAATCCTGAAACGTTCGAACCGTCTATTACTGTTTTTCTCATGAATTGTATTGAGTCGGCTATTTTCATGTTTAGAAGTTTGGTCATGATTAGTGCTGCTTCTAATGCGTCCTTGTTTACTGGTTGTGGTGGTTCTTCATCCATTTCAACTAAGCAACAAGTATCATAATATCCTTGATATTCAAAGAATTTAGATTTTTCTAGTTCGTGTTGTGCTGCTTTGTCTACTTTTCCTGATTCCCCTGCAGAAGCACGTAGTTTTCTTATGAATGTAAAATCAGGGTTTCCTTTTTTTATTTCAGTTGGACAATTACAGAATAGTTTTTTCCCTTCAATTTGCTGATGTATTTCTAATCCGCACATAAATCCTATTTCTTTGTAGCGTTTCATTTTATTTATTAATAATTGTTTGATAAATATGTTGATATTTCACTTAATTCTTCAGTTGCATTTTTAAGAGCATTAAATCCATGTATAAGTAATAGTTCCAAATCTTTTTCAATTACAGATTTTTTATGTTCTTTAAGTTTTAAAATATCTTCTCTGAAGCAGTTCATTGAATTAAATTCTCTTTGAAATTCTTCTCTTTCTGAAGACAGCATTTTAAATTCTTTTTGAAGTGCATCTTGCATTTCATCTAGAGCTTTTTGTTTGCGATTTTTTTCTATTTTTTTAGCTTCATGAGTTTCTTCTAGAAAGTCCATAATAAATTCTGCGTGCTCAGTGGTTTTTCTAAGATCGTTCATTTTTTTGTTATAGTTGTAGATTTTTCTTTGAAAATTATTAAACGAGGTGTGTAGTGAATCAACTATTTCTCTATCAAAAGAAGTTGTATTTCCTTTCCAACCTAAGCCCGTATCTAGTTTTTTCCAGAATTTCCATTTGTTAATATTCATCTTTAATTCTCGTCTTCTATTCGTTCAGAGATTTCTCCTCGTAGATTCTTTTCGAAGAGTTCTTTGATTTCTTCTTTTTTGTAGTTAGAAATTAACCATGCCAGTTTTATGAATGCGGTTTCTGGAGTCATATCTGTATAGTTTCCAATAACTCCTGCGTCTAGCAGTTGTTTTCCTGGGCTGTAAACATTTAGATTTAATCTTCCGTAAATTGTGGTTGGAGCTATTCCAACAGGCATTTTTTTGCAGAGTGTTTTTATTGCTTTGTATATTTTGATGTTTTCATCTGTGTATTCATCTACTTTCATCGTCGGCATGTGGCCTATTCCTAATAATTCTAGGATGACTCCATCAAAACTTTTGTAAGTAAGTATTTCTTCTGCGAACATAGAAATGTGAGGTTTTATTATTCCTATTTTTAGATCTTCTTTGAATAATTTTAAAATAATCTTTTTGTTTTTATTTTTTTTAGAATAATCTGATATGAATTTTATTTCATTTTTTGTTGTGTTTATTTGCGCGATTGGTTTGGAATTGATTGGTTTGAATGCATCTCTTCTGCTTGTATGCATTTTTCTTATTTTGCATCCTGGAAGTATTTGTGTTGTTGTATCATTATCTGTATCGTGCATACATACTCCAACTCCTGAAAAGTCTGCGTTTGCTATGAAATTTACTGCACTTACTAGATTTATTGCGGCATCACTACTTGGTCTATCGCTGCTACGTTGAGAACCTACAACCAATACAGGAATTCCTAAGTTTTCCAGTATGAAGCTCATTGCAGCTGAAGTATAATGAAGCATGTCTGTTCCTTGTGTTATTATTATTCCATCAGCGCCTTTATCTGCTTCTTCTTTTATTGCTTTTGCTAATAGATTGTAATGTGCGAATCTCATCATTTCTGATTGCATGTTTCTTACAAGTTTTGAGTCTATGTTTGCAATAGCTGTTAATTCTGGAAATAAATTAAGAATGTCTTTTTCTGTAAATTGTGCAATTACTGCGCCTGTTGAATAATCTACTTTGCTTGCAATTGTTCCGCCCGTATGTAATATTGTTATTTTTGGTAGATTTTTGGATGCAGTTATTTTGGATTCTTGTTTAGGTTTTTCTATTTTTTTATCTTCAAGTTTTTTTATGGTAGTCACTTTGTTTTGAGAAATTCCTATGTTATATCCTGATTTTAATTTTATGTAAAGAAATTTTTCATCTTGTTTTACAAATACTCCTGAGTATTCTTCTGTTTTAGTTTTTATTTCGTACTTGCAACTCTGCTCCAATTCTTGATTCATAACGACTAGATTTGGAATCTTCTATTTAAAGATTTTGTGCTAATTCTTCGAGAATTTAAAAATAAATAAAAAAAGAAAAAATTTGGCTCAACTCTTAGGTATATGCGCTATAGTTGTAATTAGATTCTTCTTCATCTACAATATCGTCGAGTGCCATTTCTTGAGACATTTTCGAATCAATATTGTCTGCATAGTAATCTTCAGTATCATAATCATCTGTCTTTTCTCTAAATAAGTCGAAATATACATCTTTTTCGTATCTTATTTCTTTCATTTGAGCACGAAGCTCTTTAGAAAGTTCCTTAGTTAATATAGGATATGTAAATTCTCTTATTCCTTTATCGGCGGGTTTTTTTGGTAGAATTTCTAAAAATTTCATAAATGCTTGACTTGCAATATCTGCCTTTTCTACTCTGGCTCTTTGTTTCCAAGGGACTTTATAATATATTTCCTCAGCGATTTCGTTTAGATAATCTTTATTGTACTTGTATATTGCTCCAATATTTTCAGGTGCTTCCAGAGTCTTCTCTGAAATTTTTCCTTTTCTTGAGTAGATTAATCCTGCCTGTTTTACTGCGTTTTCTATTGTTCCAAAGTATTTACTTTGTGCCGCTGCAAAATTACGATCTGCTGTTGCACCAATAACAACTCCTGTAGGAAAATTTTCTCTTAGATAATCAATTACTCCTTGTCCATTTTGCCAAGTGCCCACAGTATATTTAGATGCGTCTATTCCTGCCGCATTAAGAAAATCTCTGTAAGAATCAAATCTTCTATTTATTGCGCGTAAATAGTTTTTGAATTTACCAGAAAGTGCTTTTATTGTTAAATCCATTCCATTTTTTTCAGCTTTCTTAAATTCTTTCTTAAGTTCATTTATATTATATTTATTAGCACGTTTTCTGATTTTTTCAGGATCTAGCCCTGCGAGTGTCAAAGCTTCATCCCATCCTTGTTTGAATTTTCGTGTAGCTGCATAATAAATTCTTCTTATTTCTGCGGAATCACTATCTAGGATGTTGCCTGCATTAAGTTCGCTTCCAGAAGAGTGTAATTCTTTAATTTTCTCAAGTATTTCATTTTCTTCTATATTTTTTGTTAGTTGAATATCAAGAGGGTCAAAACCTGCTTTTTCAAGCGCTTGCTTCCAACCACCCGCATATCTAAGTGCTGCCTTATAGAGGCCATTTTTAGTTTTAGTGATGTTGCCAGAATTCAAAGGTTCTCCCATTTCTCGCATAGTTTTTATTTCAGAAATAATTTTATCAACAGTCCAGTTATTTTTTATTTGTTTATAATCATCATAATTTATTCCTGCGATATTCACTGCTTCTTCCCAACCTCCTTCAAATTTTCTTTCAGCGGAATATATGTTTCGTTTTGGAATATTTTTTGTTCCTTTTAGTAAATGGGTTTTGTTAAGATTTTTTCCCTCAGCATGCAATTTAATGATGTAAAGAATTATTGATTTTTTTGTTCTCTTTTGAGCATTTGATAAAATCTTTGTGGATTTTATTCCTGCATACTTGAGAGCGGATTTGTAATTGTCAAAATGATTAATTATGGCTTTATACAGCGAGGCATAGTTTTCTTTTATGTTCGCAGGCTTTAAATTTACTTCTTTTTCTTTTAACTCGAGTAAATTTTGTTTTACTAAAGATTTATCCCATCTTTTTTGTTTAACAATATCTTCTAAAGGAAGTCCCGCTTCAGTTAATGCGTTTTCCCAGGAAAATCGTCCTTTATAAAATCTTTTGTGTCTTTCGTAAATGCTTAAACCGTATGTTTTCGGGACTTGAAGTGCAGATGCGCTTAAGTCTAATCCGCTCTTAAATGCAGTTACTAATTCTTCTAAAAACTTTTTTTGCGCATCTTGCTTTTCAGGAACTTTAATTCTATCAGTTACTTGCTTGTACGTTATGCCTGCAGCTTCTAATGCTTCGTGCCAATCTGTGAAATAATTTTTATGTGATTTGTATGCCCAGTATATGTCGCTCTTCGAAACTTTTGAATGTCTTAAATCTGCACCTTCTTTCCACGCTTTTTTTATAGCGTCTACTATGTCTTCTTTTTTCCATTTAATTCCGGCAGGCATTAGAATCAACTCTTTATAAGAAAAACAGTTTCATAATTAGAAAAATCTTCGTTGTCGCTTTACAATGTCCATATTTTTTTGAGTCTGTTTTCATTTTTCATAGATCAAATAAAATAAATAAAAAAATTAAATTAAAAAAGAAAAAATTTGTTTTTTAATTAAACCGTAGTAAGTCCATAGCTATTTTTTCTGAATCTATTGATCCATCATATGTTTCGTTTAATTCTGGTGCTACTTTGCTTGATATTGTGCTTTTGAATCCAAGAAATGTTTTATATTCTTGTACTTTTGTTTTCTTTGTTTGCCACATTTTTTCATCTATATTTCCGTACAAGTTTTGCGCATCTAAGCTTACCGCATCCATGTTTGAATTGCTGAAATATTCTGCTACGTCTAACATTCCTTTCATAGATACATATATTTGTCCAACTGGAACAATTGTGGACCATGTTGCAATTGTGTTTATTTTGTCTATAACATCAGCTACTTCTTGAGCGTTTCCTGTTTTGTATAGCTCATTTAATTCAGTCATTACTTTTTTGAAGTCATTTATTCTTTGAGCTTTTTCTTCTTTTTCTTGCAAAAAATATGCTTTTACTGCTTTTTCTTCTGCATCTAGTTGTGCATTATAATTTTTTAATAAGGTGTCTGCTTCTACTATTGCAGTTGTAGGAGTCATCACATTGGATGTTGCTGCATTTATGTTTGATCTGTATTTTGTTGAGAGTGTAAGTCCTATCATATTGTCTACTAGTTCTCCTAGTTTTGCAGCCGTGTTTATGGTTGTTTTTGCTGTTCCCTCAAATAAGCCTCCTTTAAATGCTCTATTTTCTGTCATTCCATCTAAATTTATTATACCTTTATAACCAAGTAATGCTCCTTCTATTGCTGCTTCAGCATTGTCGCTAGTTAGGCCATATATGGTTGTGTTTACTAATTTCTTCATTTTTTCCCTCCGTTTGAAGTTATTACTTTTTGAAAATATTTTTCTTTCAAGAAAATGTTTACATCATTATGTTTTACAAATTGGTTATAGAATTCACGAGCAACATTTTCTGGTGTAAGATTTTTTCTGAGAGTTTCAATTCCTTTTTTGTATGTTTCAACAGGATCTTTAATTAAATCTTCAACAGAAATTACTGTCGGAAATCCATTGTGTATTTGTATTCTGTTTATGTATCCTATCGCTTCATTTGAATACTTTATAACTCCCCAGAGTGTTGTTACTTCAACATATTTATTTTTCATAAGTGCAGGGAATTTTTCCGCTTGTTCTTTTGTTGAGAAATGATCAATTGTGGCTGGCTTTGTTGATTTATTTATAAAATCGTCAAGCTTTATGAATTCATCATTTAGATATATTTCTTTATTTGAACGGGGTTCTTCAACTTTTATGCATTCATCTACATTTAAATTATAGAGAAATTTATACATCATCTTTATTCCATCATCCATTTTTTTCACCATTTATTTTTAATCTATTTGTGTATATTTCTCAGATTTTATTTTGTAAACTTCTTTAAATTCGTCTTGAGAAGAATCGTCTATAACTTCTTCAACAAAGCATTGGTTAAAAGTATATTTACTCAATATTGGTGTTCTAGTATATAGTCTAGAATTTTGTTTAATGCAAGCTTCTTCAAATTTCTGGCCAAGAGTTTTTTGTATTTTTTTCAACTCTCCTCCAGTCCATAGAGTTACAGGCCCTTTGTACTGGATCATTTTTTCAAGAACTTGTTCATTTATGTTGTTGTCTTGTGTTAATATCGTATTTTCTACGTCTACAAATAATCCTTTAATTAGTTCGTTTGATGTTATAATTCTGTTTCCGTAATCTTTTAGTTTGTATAGTTGTTCAAGCACTTGATTGTCTGTACCTTCAATTCCGAGTTTGGATCTTCCAAGTGCTGCTGTTTCAGCTTCTCCAGTTCTTTGAATACTATGAAGAAGAGATCCCGCTATGTTAGATGATATTGCCGCGGTACTTGCTAAACTCATTGCAGGATTGTAATATTTAGGTTCATTTAATTCTGCGATTAGTTCACTTGCTAAATCTGGAAGTCTAAGAAATAATGAAGAATCTAGTGACATGGTCTTCATGAATTCTTTGTTTGTAGAATTTGCTTCAGAATAAAGAAATTGAGCTGATAAAAAACTATATATTGCTATTTTTTCTCCTTCTTTTAGATGATTTTGTGCTAGTAATATTCCTTTAGCATCTGTTCTTTTATCATTTGGTTTTTCGCAGAGATTTGCATTTATGAAAGTGTATTCTTCTGCTTGCGGAGGAATATTTGCGTGTGTTATGTATCTGTTCATGACATTTATTGTCTGTTCGTTATCATCAATTATTTTCATTTTTTAACCTCACAATTCATAGTTCATCATCAAGTATCCTGTGATGTCTCCTGTTCTTGCGTTGTATCTTCCTTCTACGCTTCCTTTTATTCCAAGTAAATCGAATCCTTTGAACGCTTCTATTGCTACCCCTGTCTTTCTTTCACCATTTTTAGAAAGAGTATTAACTCCGATTCCAAAAGGTAATATTTCGTTGTCAACTCCAA
>PCYF01000008.1 GCA_002762915.1 Candidatus Woesearchaeota archaeon CG10_big_fil_rev_8_21_14_0_10_32_9 | reverse complement strand
TCATAACATACATAGTAAAACCCAAACCATTCTTCAACTTAACAGTAACACCACTAGTAGCAGAAACCTGATAATCCTCACAACTAAAACCCGGAGGAGCAATACACCTATCACTCACAAGATTCTGCGGATTCAAAACACCAAAGTATGCTAATGCACCAACCATCACCAAAACAACCAAAAAAGCCCAACCATAAGTAACCAAAAACTCCATAGCCGCCTGACCACGCTTACCAAAAAAAACCATACACTTCACCTCAACATTTTTAATGTAAAACTAAATCCTAAAACACTTCTACAATAATTCATATTTAAAGCTTTTCATAAAACTAAAAGTACAAAGCTCATTAAGAATTCGAATATGTTGATACAAGTGATGTCTGTACAGTTTTAGAATAACTAGAACCACTCATCGTTTTATAATAAGTAACACCTATGTCTGCTTTGATTTTTTCTCCTGAAACAAAAGAATTTGTTTGATAATTGTACATTATTCCAGAACAATATAAAGTAAATTCAGCACCATCAAGCACATTACTCGCACCAGTACACTCCACAGAAGTCGCATCACTCTTTGAGAAAAGTAAACTTCCAGCAACATTTATTGTTTGTCCCTGCATATTCCTCAATTTAAGAGTAGTACTTCCTGAATTTACTTGATAATCTATACAACTAAAACCGGGAGGTGAAGTACATCTATCGCTCACTAAATTCTGAGGATTCAAAACACCAAAGTATGCTAATGCACCAACCATCACAAGAACAACCAAAAAAGCCCAACCATAAGTAACCAAAAACTCCATAGCCGCCTGACCACGCTTAAAGTAACTCATAAAAAAAATATAAAAAAAAGAATTAATAAATGTTTCTATTAGTGTCTGCCTTTGTTTGCATTCAAACTAGGTCTGATCTTTTCAGTCCCCATACCTTTTCTTCTAAGGCCTCTAGCTTTTCTTCCAGCACTAGTTAAGCCTCTGTATGCTTTTCCTCTAGTATCTAAAGCCCAAGAAGTATTTCTATTAAGATAAACACTAGGATTAGTTCTATCAAGTGCAATTACTTCATACCAATAATATTTTCCATCAGAATCAAGTAAATAACTATTAAGAATCTCACAATTAGGAAACTTTCTATTTACTTTTTCTTCAGCAATCTGTTGATAGTTCTTAGAAACATATTTTCTTTGACCAGAATTTGCAGTTTTTCTTCCGCCTTTAATGTCTGCGTGTTGTCTTCCGCCTCTAGAAACTCTTTGTCTTACAACAATGAATCCTTGCTTAGCTTTGTACCCAGCAGCTCTTGCCCTATCAAGCCTAGTAGGTCTTTCAATTCTTGCTGTGGCTTCTTCTTTTCTCCACACTATTTTTCTTGCTTGTCTAATTTCGGCAAACTCTTTAGCATTATTTTGCCAAGCATCTTTTACATATTTTAGATATCCCATCTTTCAGCCTCCATTCTTATTCTTTTTTTATTAATTGTTTTCAGCGAAGCTACTCGCCACATCAACTATCCTCGAGAATCAAGATTATTTTATAAATGTTATCATAAAATATATAAATTTGACATACAAAAGTAAGGTTGGGTGGTTGGTTTGGATGAAGAAGATATGCAGTTGGGTGGACAAATAGTACTTTCTGGATTCAAGGAGCTCAAACCAGCAGAAATAATTGTTGTAAAAAAATTAGTAGGAAGCTACGCAAGAAAATTCTCAGATAACGTAAAAGGATATGAATCTCTTAATATTCATTTGAAGGAAGTTCACAAAACTCCAGGATCAGAAAAATTTGAAATTCACGCTAGAGTACTTTATGATGGAAAAGTAGAAGCATCAGAAGTAATAGATAGAAACATTTTTGTTGCTCTTGATTCTGTATTAAAGAAAATAGAAGTATTGGTTCTAAGCAAATAATCTTTAGAAATACAATAATTAAAGTTTAATAAAAAAAATAAAATTAGTTTTTAGATTCTTCAACTTTTGCCTTTTTAACAATTTTCTTCTCTGAATCTTCTGTTGAAACACTCTTTGTAGAAACTTTTGTTGGTTTCTCTTTTGGTTCAGAAACTTCTTCAACATCTTCAGTTTGTTTTTCAGGCATCTTTAATTTTGATGCTAATTTATCTTTAAACGAAGTTGGTGCATCTGTTTTCTCAGTTTGAATTTTATCGATTTTGTAATCAAAACCTTCTAATTCAACTGTTGCCACCGAATCATTTTTAGTAATCTTTACCTTAACTTTTCCAGGCGGATTTTTAATTCCATGGTGCCAAATGAACTCGTTAAGATTCTTACCAAGTTTTACTTCTTCAACTTTCATATGTTTTACTACAAAATCTTTAATTTGATTAATAGCTCTCTTGCTCCTGTAATATTTAGGAACTTTTACAAAGCCTTTTCTTAAAGGAATAGTGTAATTTCTTTCAACTTTAGTCATTATATCATCAACTCCCCATTTATGCCTTTGTCTTTATTCTTCTCCAGTTTCTTTTAACTGAAGTGTGTCTCCCAGGGTGAACTCTTCTTCCAGGACCATAAATCTTAGGAACTGTCCAAAAAGGAGCCCATCTTGTTTGTCTGCCAAGCTTAACAAGCCTTCTTTTCTTACTTATATGAATTGATCTTGCCATTTTTACTCCTTTTTATCCTTCTTTTCTTTAGTTCTATGATCTTTACCTTGATTACCTTGAGGTTTTTCAGCAGCAACAGTTGATTCAACTTTTGCTACTTTAACTGGCTTCTGAATTGTCTTAGCCTCTTTTGAGCAATCATTAACTAATTTAAGACCTTCTTGTGTTAAAACTCTACCTTTGTGAACATCTTTTGCCTCTTGTTTTATGTATCCAAGAGATTCAAGTTGCTGAAGTATTTTTCGTATAATATTTCTAGAAGCAGTTGCGAATTTTTCTGGTTGCATTCCTCTATTTTTTCTATTCCCATATTTAACGCTTAATTTTGAAACACCAACCGGACCAAGTTTTTGAACACTGAGCAATATTGCCGCAGATCTTACTGACCACCAATCTGGATTTACAGGAGGTCTTTGTTTTCCGTGACCTGTCTTTACATAACTTGCCCAATTCGGAGGAACCAAGCTCCCCTTCAGTTTCTCGCTAATTGCGTTCACTAATGTTTGATGATCGACACTTTTCATTTATTTTTACACCTTTTTATGTTGTTCCTACAACTCTTTCAGAACCTCTAAACCTCTTCACAGAAATTGTAAGTGCTTTAAAAAGATTATGGTTTTAAGGAGAAAAGCAAGAATATTACAAGATTCCTGAGTTTTTTTCAATAAAAGCTATAAATCTTAACAAAGCAAAACTATTGGTTCAAAATGTATGTAAAAAAATACGCTCAGGGATGTCCCCTTTGCAACGGAGATGTAAAAGGAAACTCAACAGAGGGTTACTTGTGTCTTGTTTGCTTTGTTAAGTTTGAACAAGATCAATTAAATATGACCCGTCAGTTAGCAGAAATACAAACTGACAATCATCTTATAAGAAACAGACAAGCAAGACTAATTAAAAAATAAAAAATGCCCATAAGATAATTAATTTTAAAAAATTTTAAATAGAATGCAAAATCCTGCAGATGTTGGTGATACAATGAACAACTTAAATTCTGAGAATTTTAAAGAACAAATAAAACAAGGAATAACAGTAGTAGATTTTTGGGCAGAGTGGTGTGGACCATGTAAGGCACTTGGACCAATATTTGAAGAAATAAGCAAAGAAGTTAAAGATATTAAATTCGCAAAACTTAATGTTGATGAATCTGGAGAAATCGCTGCAGAACAAGGAGTAAGAGGAATTCCGACACTAATAATATACAAAGATGGAAGTGAAATTGATAGAATTGTAGGTTTACTTCCTAAAGATGCATTAAAAAAGAAAATCGAAGGAGCATCGAACTAAATGTTTTATCACAACATAAATCCCGTATTTTTTCATTTAGGGTCTATTCAAATCAGATATTATGGACTCGTTTATTTTTTGGGATTTGTGTTCTTCTACTTTTATTTAAGACATTACGTAAAAAAAGGCAAGATAAAAAATCTTAATTATGACTCTCTAGACACTTTTATGATTTGGTTTATTATTGGAGGAATACTTGGTGCAAGAATATTCGAATTCTTATTTTATCTTCCCTCTACTCTTTTGACAAATCCTCTTGAATTTTTTATGATTTGGCACGGAGGAATGTCTATTCATGGAGGAATCGCAGGAGGAATGTTAGCAGCATATTTATTTACAAAAAAACACAAAATAAATTTTTACAAGTTAGCAGATTTAGCCGCAATTCCATTACTTTTCTTTTTAGCAATAGGCAGACTTGCTAATTTTGTTAATGGAGAATTATGGGGAACTATATCAAACAACACAACCACCTGCATAGATTATACAAAGAGTCAATTCATCAACAATGCTCCGGATGGTTGTAGACACCCATATCAAATTTATGCCTCACTAAAAAATTTCGTTGTAGCAATTTCCTTAATTTTCATTAAACAATATTCAAAATTAAAAGATGGACTTTTGTTTTGGTGGGCAATGCTTTTATACAATGCACTTCGTTTCCTAGTTGATTTTGTAAGAGAAGAACCAAATTTTTTAGGAATTACAATGGGTCAATCATTGTGTCTTATTTTTTCAATAATTTCTTTATATTTCATAATAACTCTTTCGAAGAAAAAATAACAACAATAATACTAACAATAATAAAGATGATGATAAATATCTTAAGCATTCGCCAAAATATTTAATTCAACAAAATTAACCCAACATAACATTTAACAAAACATTTTTATATACATATTTCTAGGTTTTGTTTATGAATACAAGTTCTAAGAGATTAGTCAATTCTGAGTTATTAGTAATTAATCTTAAAACATACAAAGAAGGAACTGGAATAAATGCACTCAAAATTGCAAAAATGTGTGAACAGATTCAAAAGAATACCAAAATTAAATTAATTATTGCAGCACAACCAACAGATATCTTGCTTCTTACAACTAAAACAAAAATTCCAATAATTGCTCAACACATAGACCCAATTAACTACGGAAGCAACACCGGAAGTATACTTCCCGAGTCAGTAATAGAAGCTGGAGCAATTGGAACATTAATTAATCATTCAGAAAAAAGACTTAATTCTTCCATCATCATAAACACAATACAACTTTGCAAACAAAAAAACTTGTTGTCTGTTCTTTGTGTTAAAGATGAGAAAGAGGCAAAAAAATACGCAGAATATCATCCTGACCTTATTGCTATTGAACCGCCGGAACTTATCGGTGGAAAAATTTCTATAAGCACAGCGGAACCAGAATTAATCACAAAAACTCTAAGAACTGTTGGAAAAATACCTTTACTGTGTGGTGCAGGAGTACATACCCGAGAAGATGTTCACCACGCCTACAAATTAGGCGCTAAAGGAATTCTTGTGGCTTCAGGCGTTGTTAAAGCAAAAAATGTTAAAAAAGAAATAGAACAGCTCATTTTAGGATTCAAAAAATTAAGCAAGTAAAGATTGTCCAATCAAGTTTTTATTTTTGTATAACATAGACAATCTTAGGATCAAAGTATTGATCGTACGTTCCTGAGGCATCATTCTTCATTGTTACATTAATTTTAAATGCGAATTGGCCGGGTCCTGCATCTTTAGAATCAACCAAGAAAATAATTGGTTTTTTATCTTTCGCAGGAACTTCGTATTCTTGATCAAGATAACTTATTTTTGTATCTGGAATTGCTGTCGTGTTAAGACTCGTTATTTTAATTTTGAACTTTTTTGATGTGTCATAAATATTATGAATTCCAAAACCAAATCTTGCAATACTATCTGAATTTAATGTAATTGTACTTTTGTAAACAAATAATGGTGAATCATCATCAAATGCATTAAGAAGTTCTTTTTCTAATTGTGCATTTACTTCTTCTCCCGTAATATTAGTCTTTGAAAAAAGAGATGAGAAAATGGCCATGCCCGCAATAAACATCATCAACCCCAAAACCAGAGTTACAATTACATTTATGGACATCTCCATTCCTTTTTTATTCAAAAGAACACCTACCTTCGCTTGTTGAAATCAAACTCTCTGAACATCACAGCAGTAAACATCAATAGAATTAGTGCACCTATTAACGTTACTAACAATCCATAGCCTGCATCAACATTTGGATTTAGCAATAAATATACTCCATACACCAAACTCGCAGTTCCAATCCAAAGATATTTGTCAATTACTAATTTGAATATTTGAAACTCTTCATCTGTTGTTAATCTCAACTTCTCATTTGCTTTCTTTTTTTTAAACATAAAAAATACCCCCAACTTTATGAATAAACTTCGAATTCAATCTGTGTAGATGCTATTGGCGCTGAACTTACACCATTCGTTGCAATCATTGTACAAATGTATGTTCCTTGCGTTCCAATTTCACCTTTACTTACAATCATTTTAAATCCTGCAAAAGCACCTGCGTCAACAGCTTGAGGTAATGTATCCAACTTAGGCAGATCTCCTCCAGTACAACTCGTGATGTTTAATTGAACCGAGGTTAACTCGCTGTTGCCCGCATTGTAAAAACCAGCTTTAACAATTTCCTCACCACTTAATTTTAATCTTATTTTACCTTGATCAAGAACAAGTGGATCAGTTCTAGTTGGTTTCATACCAAAATCATCAACTTCAAACGCCCCAGCAAGCTTCTTCTCTCCAAGATTAAAGAAACCTCTAATGAAGCTTATACCTGCTGCAATGAGAACCATTGCAATAACTAAAACAACAATTGTGCTAATACCGAGATTTATGGATCCTTTATTTGTAACCGACCTCTTTTTTGAACGACTCTTCAATTTGAACACCTCTTAATAAATACAATCACCTCATTTGTACATTTATATATTTTTCTATAACTTTCAGACTAAAATCGAAGAAAAGACTAGAAAAGATTTAAATAAAATTCGAGATCAATAAAAATAATGAAACAAAAAATTCCAACAAAAAAGGAATTATTCGCTTTTCTGAAAAATAATCTTTGGACCATACTATTTACACTTTTGTTCTTTTGCCTCACAATTCCATTCATCACGAGCAACGCAGATCATTGGGACATGGTCGGACACAAATTCAGCGCAGAGCTACAAAAAGAAATGGCACCAAATATTTACTTTTTTAATCCCTACTTTTTTACAGGAGTAGACGAATTTACGAGTTATCCTCCTTTATTTGGTTGGCTTGTAATTTTATTTTCATATATACTTGGATTTACTGTCGCATTTAAATTTATAATTATACTAAGTTGGATTAGTCTTCCGTTCGCATACACATATTATGCTAGAAGTATTCAAAACAAAAGACAAGCCACAATAGCTCTCGCAATAATTTCAGTTTATTTAATTACAACTATACAGCACATAGGTACCACATATATCTCAACGTTCTTAGTCGGAAATCTAGCCAATGCCTTAGCGATGCCTTTTTTTCTAATGACTATAGGCGCAG
>PCYF01000023.1:9670-10361 GCA_002762915.1 Candidatus Woesearchaeota archaeon CG10_big_fil_rev_8_21_14_0_10_32_9 | reverse complement strand
AGCATCTACTTTTCCAGTATCAATACGACCTTCACAAGTTGGAGCTGAACATGCAGTTCCATACAAAGAAATGCTTTCCAAGTCAATTAATTTTCCAACCATACAGGTACTTCCAACATTATTATTTAAAGTTCCTTCAAAATCAACTTTCAATCCTTCCTGTTTAAACTGAGATTTTAAATTAGTTGGTTCATAATTTACTCCATCATCACCCTTAATCTGCCAACAACCTCCTTCAACATCAACAAAATGAACGGTTCCTTTTCCAGAAATTAATTGTGAAGTCGGACATGAATAAATTGTGCAACCATTAGCATCTACTTTTCCAGTATCAATACGACCTTCACAAGTTGGAGCTGAACATGTTTGAGAAGATCCACTTATAGTGGCTGTTCCGGATGAACTTACTGAAACAACATTGCCTGTAATCTGAAAAGCAGAAACTGATCCTACAAGAAATAAGACAGAAAAAATTACAAAGATAAATGAAACTAATTTTATTTTTGTCATTATAATAATCTAATAATATACACATTTAAATACTTATCGAAAACTTCAAACAGGATTGAAGTAAAACCAATTTCGGCGAAGCCGACAAAATATGCGAAGCACCAAGGCGGCTCACTTTTTTATTTACAACAATTTCTACATTTTAGGGGTGGGTGGTCGGGGGTATTGAAGTGTCCTCTTT
>PCYF01000023.1:8546-9601 GCA_002762915.1 Candidatus Woesearchaeota archaeon CG10_big_fil_rev_8_21_14_0_10_32_9 | reverse complement strand
TTTAAAATAGGGTTTTTAAATGAGTAAGGACTGAGAGAGAAAACCTTTAGGTTATTCATCGAAGAGTGGACGCTGAAAGCGGACATTGAATATAATTCCTGTTAATTGCCCCGAGCCGATAGGCGAGAGCGCAGCGTGGTCGAGAAAATCTTTGATTTTCGAAGAAGTTGAATTTAAGCCAACTCTTTAGTCCAATAATGTGTAACATATAAAATAATTAATCCAATAATAATTGAAACCCATGAACTTAATTCATAATTAGTTGGGAACAAATAAGTATCCATAATTCCCCAAGCACCTCTCCAAAATGAAACGACAGATAAACCTATAAGAAGAACAAAGAGTGCTTGCTTAATGGGTTTCAATTTTTTTACTCTATGTAACATGATAGGATTAATTATTTTTGTAACTTTATAAGATTTTCTTTTTGGTTGGCTTAAATTCAATTGCAATTAAGCCCTGTTAGTTGCGTCGAAGCGTAGCGGAGACCGAGGGATAGTGCAACGATTTTTGCGAAGCAAAAAATCCCGAAGAGTTTTATTTGGCGCGTCCTCTGAATTTAGAATCCATAATTTTGTAAATGGTTATTATGAAATATGGAACAATTAATGCAAATAGATATTCTTCGAGTGGCATTAGTCCAATAACAATTCCTAGATTATTTCCCGCCGGAAATACCCAATGACCTCTCCATATGGCAAATGTATCCCATATCACACCAATAATGAAAAATAATGCAGTAATCTCTAATCTTTCTTTTCTATTATGAAATAAGTGAACATAGTGTGTTTTTTCAAGGACTAATGCCGCGACCAATAACACAATTAAAATTATTAGGTATTCAAGCATAAATCAATTTATTTATCCAAAATATATAAACGTTTCGAAATAGTGCCAAATAAAATTGCAACTAACAATCTATATGCGAAAAGACTTGAATTTGAGGAGAAGAGAGCGCTAAAGCTCTGAATTCGAAGAATTGATTTAAAAAAAGTGTGGTGTCTTTTCAGTAATAAATGCGACTATTAAAACTATTTCTGCCGAAAAAATACTTG
>PCYF01000023.1:2855-8540 GCA_002762915.1 Candidatus Woesearchaeota archaeon CG10_big_fil_rev_8_21_14_0_10_32_9 | reverse complement strand
ATACGATGTTTATATTAAAAAAAATTAAACTCTTTTGATTCAGTGGTTCAAAACGCAAAAAATATAAATAAAATGACTTATATACAGTTATATATGTCAGTAATTTTGCATAGCCCTACTTTGGAAAGCGTGAAGATGGTTGAAAGAACCATAAAGAAGTATTCTCAAGAATATACAAAGTATCAGCTATGGAAAAAATTGCCAAAGAAAATGATGTATCAGACCTACTGCCAAATATTTGATTATTTGCTGGAAAATCATAGAATTATGATTGATAAATCTGATGGCGTCGTATTTTGGACCTGGAATCCAGAGAGAATTAGAGATCTGGAAAAACGAGGTTTGATTTACGATGCGAAAAATCTTGATTAGGTTTATTTCTGAGAAATTAAGTTCTGAAACATTAAAACTTGAAAAAGGTAGCTATGAAGATAGACAACTGTACTATTTTATTAATAGGGCTTTTAAAGATATTGAAAATGATTTGGATTCATGTATTAGAATTCCGAGAAAACTATGGCCCAAAGAGTACAAAAAATACAGCATTACTAATCTTTGGAAATATGATTTACCTAGGGGTTGGAGATTAATATTTTTTCTTGAAGCTGATGAAATAAAAGTTGTTGCAATTATTCTTGAATGGTTTTCTCACAAAGACTATGAAAAGAGGTTTGAATATTGATTGACGTCATCTACAATATGAAACGAGAAATGCTTAGAAGAAAATTATCTCCAAGAACTATAAATACTTATTTACAATATGTTAAGATGTTTCTGCTACAAAATAAAGATAAAGAGCCAAAAGAATTCTCAAAAAAAGATGTAAGAGAGTTTCTCTATACAATGGAAGAAAAAGAAGTTTCAGGCAGCACACTTAATGTTGCACATAATGCTCTAAGATTCATGATGATAGATGTATTGCATAAAGCATGTTATCTTAAGTTAAGATATGCTAAGACGCCTGTAAGAAAACCTGAATATTTAACAAAAGAAGAAGTGAACAATATTCTTGAAGTTATTGAGAATTCAAAACACAAATTACTGGTATCTTTAATGTATGGTGCTGGACTAAGAGTTAGAGAAGTCACAAGACTAAAAATAACTGATTTTTCATTCGAAGAAAACATCGGATGGGTACTAGGAGGAAAAGGAAACAAAGACAGACCGTTCATTATTCCTGAAAAAATAAAAGAGGATTTGATACATATGTGTGAGAATGAAAGATACTGGCTATTTCCAGGAAGAGATGGACCTTTAAGCACGAAATCAGTACAAGTAATTGTTGAACAAGCAGGCAAGAAAGCAAAAATCAAAAAACATATTCATCCACACATGTTCAGACATTCATTCACAACACATTTGCTTGAGAACGGAATAGATATTGTATCTGTGCAAACACTTCTAGGACACGTACGACCAGAGACAACACTTGGATACTCTCATACATTGCGTCCAAAAATGATCTCAATAAAAAGTCCACTAGATGAATAAAACTACTTCAAATTTAATACTAAAAAAGTATTTAAGAATTACTTGTATAAAAAATAAAGAATTATGAATCGATCATTTCAATCTCGATATTTAAGCCTTCTGGGATTGGAACTCTCATGATTAATCTCAAAGCTCTCTCATCAATTCCAAGATCAATTAGTCTTTTGTGAACACGCATCTCGTATCTATCCCAAGTTGCTGTTCCGTTTCCACAAGGACTTTTTCTTGTTGTTAATTTGAGTTTCTTCGTCGGTAAAGGTATTGGTCCCTTTATGACAACTCCTGTCTTTTCTGCAATTCCTTTAATATAATCACATGTAGCATTGATCTTTTCAATGTCTGTGCTTGCTAATTTTACTCTCGCTCTCTGCATTTTTACTTACCTTTTACCTTTTTACCGTCATGATAACGATTAACTCACCATGAAAAAAATTAAAATAAAAAAAATGAAAGCTTATGCTTTCTTTTTCAACTCAATGCACATACCTGCTGCAACTGTAGCTCCGGAATCTCTAACTGCAAATCTTGCAAGTTTTGGATTATCCTTTTGTCTTTCAATTACAAGTGGTTGTACTGGTCTTAGTGTTACTATTGCTGCATCTCCATTTTTAATGAAGTCAGGGTTCTCTTGTAGAACTTCTCCTGTTGCAGGATTTAGTTTCTTATCCAACTTTACAAACTGACAAGCAATTTGTGCTGTGTGGATGTGGAAAACTGGCGTGTATCCAACAGTTATAACACTTGGATGATTTAAAACTACTATTTGAGCTTGGAATTCTTCTGCAACTGGTGCAGGTGCTTCTGCTGGTCCAAGTACATCTCCTCTTGTTATATCCTTCTTACCGAATCCTCTAACGCTTATTCCAACGTTGTCTCCTGGTTCAGCTTGTGAGAAAGTTTCGTGGTGCATTTCTATGCTCTTAACTTCTCCTGGAACTCCTTTTCCTTCTCTTCCAGGCATAGCAATTACTTTTTGACCAACTTTCATTACTCCTGTTTCAATTTTTCCAACTGGAACTACTCCAATTCCTGTGATGTTGTATACATCTTGAATTGGCATTCTTAATGGAAGATCTGTTGGTTTTTCAAGAGGATTTAATGAGTTCATTGTGTCTAAAAGTGTTCCGCCAGTGTACCATCCTAGGTTTTCTGATTTCTTAACAACATTGTCTCCTTTTAGAGAAGCTAATGGAATAAATGGAATTTTGTCAGCACTCATTCCAACTGATTTTAACAATGGTGTTAACATTGTTTTAATTCTGTTGTATGCGTCTTGAGAATAATTCTCTGCATCCATTTTATTTATTGCAATAATCATTTGACCTACTCCTAAAGTCTTTGATAGGAATAAGTGTTCTTTTGTTTGAGGCTGAACTTCTTTGTCAGTTGCGGAAACAACAAGAACTGCTGCATCAGCTTGAGATGCTCCTGTAATCATGTTCTTAACGAAGTCTCTGTGCCCTGGTGCGTCAATTATTGTGAACTCATATTTTTCAGAAACGAATTTCTTGTGAGCCAAATCTATTGTTACTCCTCTTTCTCTTTCTTCTTTTAAGTTATCCATAACGAAAGCAAATTCGAATCCGCCCTTTCCTAATTCCTGAGCTTTTTCTTTTAATTTTCTCATTGCTTGTTCGTCGATATTTCCTGAATCGAATAGAAGTCTTCCAACTGTAGTAGATTTACCCGCGTCTACGTGTCCTATGAATACTAAATTTAAATGTGGTTTTTCTTTTGCCATTTTTTTCCTCCTCTAATATTATTTCTCCAATATTATTTTTTTAAAATAATCAAAACCCGTCGTTAAACGAGCTTATCTTATATTGCAGGAATTATTCCCTGTTTATAAAGATTTTGGATTAATTTAGAGATAAGCATAGAGAATAATTCTATGCGTTTTCTCCTAATCCCTTTCTTTGTCTTATTCTTTGAACTACTTGATCTTGTTTTTCGCCAGGCAATCTTTCGAAAGCTTGGTCAACAATTGAAGAAACTCCTTTTCCTTCAGTAGCAGATCTTAATTCTGATGCCCAACCAAATAATTCCATAACAGGCATTACTGCCTTTATGTTTGCACCATCTTCTTCCATGTTTATCTCAACTAATTGTCCTCTTTTTGAAGTAACTAGTTTTGAAATTTCTCCAGTGTATTCTCCAGGTGCTTCAATCAATAATGTTTGAAGCGGTTCAAAAATAACTGGGTTTGCTTGCATCATTGCACCACGTATACCTTCTCTAACTGCAGGGTAAACTTGAGCTGGACCTCTGTGAATTGCATCCTCGTGCAGAGACATGTCTTTCAAAATTACCTTAACATTAATACAAGGATCTCTTGCAAGCGGACCATTTATCATAACATCTTCAAACATGTCAAGAATCATTTCTTGAACTTCTATCATGTGAACTTGTCCTCTTGTTGCATCTAAATATAGACAGCCTTTGAAAATGTCTTTAACTTGATCAGCTTCTTTTGAATCCATGCCGTGTTCAATTAAAGAATTTCTTAAATCAAGATTTTTCTTTTTTACTCTTCCTTCAGAGAATCGTCCTTCTTTTAGTCCTTCTTTTAATTCTCCAGTAATAGGTTCAACAACAAAATAAAATTTATTGTGTTTATTTGGAGATTTTCCTTCGAATTCTTCTCCTGAATTCTTTGTTATTGATTCTCTGTAAACAACAATAGGCGGACTTGTTTTGATTTCAACACCTTTTTCTGTTTTAATTCTGTTTTCAACAATTTCTAGATGAAGTTCTCCCATGCCCATCATTAAGTTTTCTCCAGTTTCTGGATTAATAACAATCTTAATGGATGGATCTTCTTTTGAAACTTTATTTAAAACTTCAACAATTTTTGGAAGATCCTGCATCTTTACAGGTTCAACAGATTTTGTAATAACTGGTTCAAAAATGTGTTTTAATTCTTCGAACGCATCTTCAGGTTCAAGAGTAACAGTTTCTCCAGCGCTACCAGTTAAGCCACCAACAGCCAAAATATTTCCTGCTGGAAGAGAATCCATTAATTCTGGTTTAATTCCTCTGTAAATATATACAGTTTGAATTCTTTGTTTTTGCTTAGCGTTATTCAAATAAACTTCTTGACCTTGTCTTATTGTTCCAGAAAATAATCTTCCTGCAGCAAGTTCTTTACCAGATTTTGAATCAATAATAATTCTTGTAATAACATAGGCAAGTTTTCCTTTTGGATTCATACTCATTAAGTCTTTTCCAAACTCAGAATCTTTGTCCCCTTTCCAGATTTTTGGAATTCTGTATTGCTGAGCTTCAAGAGGCGCAGGCAAGTGTTTAATTACCATATCTAAAATAACTTCGTGTAAAGGTGCGTTTTCCCAAATCCATTTATCTCTTTGCTCCTTATCCATCTCAGTATAAGCTTTTTCTATATCAATGAATTTTATGTTTTTCTTCTGCATAAAGCTGAAAGATAAAGCCCAATTTTCTCTTGCGCTTCCAAATGCAACGCTTCCTGCTGCAATATCAACTTTCCAAGATTGTTTGAATTGAGGTTCAGCCATCTTTTCAATTAATCTATTAAATTTGATAATTAAATCTGCAAATCTTTGTTGAATTTGTTGAGGAGAAAATTTCAATTCTTTAATTAATCTGTCAACTTTGTTAATAAATAAAACAGGTCTTACTCTCTCTTTTATAGCTTGTTTTAGAACAGTTTCTGTTTGAGGCATTATTCCTTCAACTGCACAAATTAAAACTATTGTTCCATCAACTGCCCTCATTGCTCTTGTAACGTTTCCACCAAAATCAACGTGACCAGGAGTATCAATTAAATTAATCAAATATTCTTTTTCATGATATTCGTGAACCATAGAAACGTTAGCTGAATCAACAGTCATCAATCTTTCTTGTTCATCTTTATGTTGCCAAGTAGCCATACCTTTATCTAAATCTCCTGCACTCGATTCAGACATAAGTCCTGCTGCAGCAAGTAAATTATCAGTAAAAGCAGTTTTACCGTGGTGAATGTGTGCTGACGTACAAATATTTCTAATATATTCTGGATTTTCAACAATCCTTTTTACCTTATCTATCATTTTTTCATTTGCCATTTTCTTAATACCTCATGTATTGTGTTTTATTTTGTTTTTACTGATATTGAATCCAAAACTTTTTTGCAATCATCTATCACATGAAAGTTAGGATTATTAATGTCTGTGTTTG
>PCYF01000023.1:2631-2819 GCA_002762915.1 Candidatus Woesearchaeota archaeon CG10_big_fil_rev_8_21_14_0_10_32_9 | reverse complement strand
GAAATGTTTCTTTTCTGTAAACAACTAATCTTTCTTTTACGATTTCTGGTTTCTCATCTTCTCGTTGATAAGTTTCTCCACCACATTTGTCACAAACTCCTTCAACTTTGGTTGGAATATTTGTAATGTGATAAATTGCTTTACACTCTTTACAAGTTCTTCTTCCGGAAATTCTATTAATAATAACG
>PCYF01000023.1:0-2553 GCA_002762915.1 Candidatus Woesearchaeota archaeon CG10_big_fil_rev_8_21_14_0_10_32_9 | reverse complement strand
GGAAATCCATCAAAAAAATATCCTTTTTTTGCATCTTCTTTTTGCAATCTTTCTTTAACAAGTTCTAAAGTTATTTCATCCGAAATCAAATTTCCAGTCTTCATTAATTCTTCAACTTTTTTTCCTAAAGCAGTTTGATTTTTAACATTCTCTCTGAATAAATCTCCAGTAGATATGTGAGGCACATTGTAACTTTCTAATAACTGCTGAGTATATGTTCCTTTTCCCGTTCCTGGAGCTCCTAGTACTACTACTTTCATTTTTTAATCCTCATCAGTTCACTTTTTGTTTAAATTTCCTTTTCTATAATGAATCTTTGCATCTGCTCGTTCATATCCCTGTATTTCTTCCGGAGCAAACCATAATTTAACTTCTTTTTCTGCATCAGCAAGATCTCCACTTGCGTGAACAATAGTTAATATTGGTCTATCTGAAACATTTGCTAAAGCATATGTGTCATGAGAATAATCTCCTCTTATTGTGCCTGGAAGAGCTTGTTCAACATTAGTTGGACCAACAAGTTTTCTTACAACATTAACTGCATTATGTCCCTCAAGAATCATTGCAATTACCGGTAAAATCATCATGTCTTGAACTAGACCATCAACAATTTCTTGACCAGCTATTTTTTGATCATAATTTTCAGGGTATCCTTTGTTTTTTATTATTCCTTTTCCCTTCTCAATAAGCCATTGATCATCTTTAAAATAGTGTTCTTTTAATTTATCTTCTGGTGCAAAAATCATTTTCATTGCAACAATTTTTAGACCAACTTTTTCAAATCTTGTAAGAATTTCTCCAACAATACCTCTAGCAACAGCATCTGGTTTTAGTATAACTAAAGTTCGTTCATTCATCATTTACACCCTCGAATTTTTTTTTGAAAGTTTTGTATTACTCATACAATAACTCTTATGTACATTAATGTAATTTACTCATTATTTTACTTATGTATTTTAATTAAATATTTTAATTAATCCCTCTTAAATTTAAAAAAAATAAAATAAAAAAATTATTGTTTTATTCCTTTCTTAACAGCCTGGTATTCACCAGTCCATTTAGTGGTTCTAGCCTTTCTTTTAAGACCAATCATATTTTTTTCACACTTAGTGGAACAAAAATCAAGAACCTTTCCATCTTTCTTGACGTATATCTTGCCAGTTCCTCTCGGAATACTTTTTTTGCAAAAATCACATTTAGCCATTTTGTTTCACCGTTTAATTACTTCCTCTACCCGCTTTGTTTAGAGGTCTTGCTTCGATTTCAGTTTCTCTTAACATTAAAATATCTCCTTTTTGTACAGGACCTTTAACGTTTCTTCTTAAAATTTTGTTTTTGTCACGTCCTTCAAGGATTTTACATCTAACTTGGATAGCTTCCCCTCTTGTCCCTGTTCTTCCTACTACTTCTTCAACACTAGCAGGAACCGCAGGCGAAAAGTTAACTCCACCTTTTGTTTCATCAGCCATTTTTTACACCTTCAAAATTTTTATACATAATGTTCAATAATAATCTTATTGAAACTCTTTTAATAAATCCTTTGCGTCGCCTAAATCTGTTATTGCTACAGCAACTGTTGGCAATGGAAGACCTGCAGCTGCACCAAGTTCTTCTCTTGATGGAACTTCAACACAAGGTATTTTCTTCTCTTTACACAACATTGGAATATGCATTGTAATTTCTTTTGGAGAAACATCTTGAGCAACAACAACAAGTTTAGCTTGTCCTTTTTCAATAGCTTTTGTTACTTCATTTGTACCTTTCTTTAATTTGCCTGATTTTTTAGCAATCTCAACTGCTTCATATGCTTTTTCTGACATTTTTTTACCTCCACGACTACTTGAAGAGTCACAGTTAGTTTTATAAGAACCGTTACCTCTCTCTGCAAGATTGTTTAAATTCTTGCATCATCAATCATCGGTAAGACGAAGAATACTCATTTTCTTTATAAATATTTTGGAATGATCATAAGTTGTACTTAGTAATTTTTAGATAAAGATCTGATGTAAAATCTAGTGGACTAGGCCTAAAATAAACATCACAATGATCGTCGTAGAAATTAAATAAAAAATGTTGTTTATGTAATTATCTTTCCATGAGACTTTTGTCTTATTTCTTTTAATTGAAGCTTTTTCATAATCAATCATTCCTTTAATGAAAAAGATTAATATTACGAGAATCAAAACGTTTAGTTCCATTGCAATTATTGCACCACCTAGAATTAGCGGCAAGAACATAAAATATTTTTCTTGAATACTTGGAGTAAAAAGCAAAATCAATAAGATTGCAGATAAAAAACTAGCAAGCAAATATCCCGCAGAATAATATATCAAGACAAATATTGAAACAGCTATGAGAATATTATTTAGTGTTTTTATTATTTCTTTAGTTGACTTTATTTCAGTAAGAGCCATCGCAGGAATTATGCCTCCAGCCAAGTATGCGAATGATCCCAAGAACACGAGTGCAAAACTTATGAATATTTCTTCCAAATAACTCATCCTCCGCAATAAATTCCGTCGCCTATCGATAAATCTTCTCCTGAACCAACTG
>PCYF01000044.1:2547-7334 GCA_002762915.1 Candidatus Woesearchaeota archaeon CG10_big_fil_rev_8_21_14_0_10_32_9 | reverse complement strand
TTTTCCAATACTCTTTTAACGACATGTTTGATTAGTGCTTCTCCGTAATCTTGTATATCTTTAAAGTCCGCCCATGCTACTTCCATTTCTGCGTGCCAATATTCTGTCAAGTGTCTTGATGTTTTTGATTTCTCAGCTCTGAAGCTAGGCGCAATAGTATATATTTTTTCAAGTGCAAATATAGCAGGTTCTGCGTATAATTGCCAAGTTTGCGCAAGGAAAACTCCTTTTTTTCCAAAGTAGTCCACTGTAAATAGAGTTGATCCTCCTTCACATTGTACTGATTGAAATATTGGGCTGTGATATTCATAGAATCCTTCTTTTCTGAAGTATTCATCTATTGCTCCAAACACTGTGCTTCTTATTTTCATTATTGCAGTCATTTTTCTGCTTCTGAGCCAGAGATGTCTATTATCTGCTAAGAATTCTGTGCTTTGGTCTTTAGTTATTGGAAACGTGTCGCTTTCTCCGACTATTTTGAAATCTTTTACTGAGATTTCGTATCCTGTAGGTGCTCTTTCATCTTTCTTTATTGTTCCACTAATTTCTAGACTTGCTTCTACTTGAAGTTTAGATATTTGTTCAAATTTACTTTCTCCAACTTTTTCTTTTTCAACAACACATTGAATTATCTCTGAGGAATCTCTCAAAACAATAAATTTTAGTTTATTTGAGCCTCTTTCTCTATGTACCCAGCCTCTTATTGAGACTTCTCCTGTTCCTTTTTGCATTGCTTGTTTTATTGATATGAATTTCATTTTTTTCACCTTTTGAGTCATTTGTTAATTTACAATCTTTAGTTTTTATATAAACATAATAAAAAACACTATTTGTATTTTTAATTGTTATTATTTAAATTATTAAGATTATTAGAAATAGAACTAGTAGAAATCATTGTACCTATCTTTTTAATCTCAATTTTTTGTTTCATAACATTTAGTTTCTTTTCTCATTTTATATAATTTGCGGCTCAAATGTGTTCAAACCTCTTTTCTTTATTTTGTATATTTAGCCACAATTTCTTGTATTTTAGCCTCGCAAGTCGATAAAACTCTGCTTAGATACTCTTTTGTACCTGATTCTTTAAAGCAAATTCCCACATCTAAAAACTCTTCTTTCATATCTTCATAATAACTTGATTGTCTTCTCAGAGGAGGTTCAAAGACGAATTCTACATCTATACTTTTATAAGTTATTCTTTCTTGGAGAACCTTTTCTATTTTTGTTATTATGCTTTGAAACATCCTGTCCGTTGTTTGATGAAGTTCTCCTTTTTGCATAGTCATACCTATTGTTCCTACATCATAAAACAAAATGTCTTTGTATTCGGAACTTCCAATTTTTTTTGTTTCTATATCTGCTGGATGAAAATATTGTTCTGATATCAATTGAGGTCTTCCTGCTAAACCTCTAAGTACATAATCAAAATACAAGTATATTGAGAATTTATAATCTCGCAACATTTCATCTTGTTTTTGTTCTCGTCCATATTTTGTCTTTTTAATAATTTTTTCCAATTGCTCTTTCATCCTAATCGCCCCCATAGCACACTTTATCTTTGTATTTTTCTTTAAGAAGAGAAAAAGCATCCATATAAGTTATATGAATTGAAATATCCATTCTCCCAGGAAATGTAAAGTCCACACTTTCTTGTGTTTGAAATGGAAGAAAAATTAATTTATCCACCAATTGTTCATCTTTTTCTGAAATAAATGGTCCTGCAGAATGTCTTTCTTGTCTGTATGGCAAGATTTCTGATAAAGTCATTCTTGCTGCTTCTTTTTTACTTTTTCCAAGATACTGTGCTACATCTTTCAATTTTATTTTTTCAGACATAGGCAGAATAAAACCGTATATTTTTTGTTGATCTGTAAAATATAGAGTTTTTGCAAATCTTGATTCTTCCCAACCTAGAATTTTTTGTTTTTGCTCCATTGTTAAAGGAGCATCCCATTCGATGAGTTTATATTCATACTTACAACTATAAAGATATTCGTAGCCTTCTAATTTATATCCATCTATTCCGGCAATCAGGCAATGTTTTTGCCAAATCCTCTATTTTTAGTGTTTGTGTTTGAATTTCCATCTTATAAGAAAGGAATCCTGTCACCTTTATTAATATATTCCACGAAAAAAGAAATAATTTACCAAAGTATCCAAAAAATATATAAATATTGGAATATATTTCCATAATTATGAATTATGTTGACGATAAAGACAGAAAGATACTAGATCTTCTTGAAAACAATAGTAAACTGACTACAAATCAATTATCAAAAAAAACAGCAATACCAATAACCACTATTCACAATAGAATAAAAAAATTAGAAAAAGACAAAATTATTCAAAAGTACACTTTAAAATTGGATTCAAAGCGTTTAGGATTTCAACTCTCCTCTTATATTCTCGTTACTTTTGATTATCACGAAAACAAAAAATTTTCTCAAGAAGATGCTGCCAAAAAAATAAAAAGTCTTCCAAATGTAGTTTCGGCAGAAATAGTCACAGGAGAAACAGATTTGTTAATTAAAGTATTAGCCACTGATGTTGAAGATCTTAATAATTTCATAATTAAAAAATTGAGAAACGTTGAAGGCGTGGATAAAACAAGAACAATGGTTGTGTTAAAAGAATTGTAATTAATTAGATCAACATAAATAAACTTTTTAAACAAATGACAAATAGGTAAAAATATGCACATTCTAGCCGCAAAGATTCAATATTTATTAAGAAAGGAAATTACTGAAATATATTTGATGAGTGCAATTCACACATTTGCAGAATCAATGATTTCTTTATTCATTCCAATATTTTTGTTAACCAAAGGTTATTCACTCTTATCAGTAATATTATACGAACTTATCCACTACTCTGCGGCATTAATCTTTGGATATTATGCACTATATTTTTCTGCAAAAAATGGAGTAAAGCACAGTTTGTTTTTGAGCATTCCAATAAGCATATTATTTTATTTTTTGCTTTTTAGAATTGATTTTTTGATTGGCGCTTTTGGAAACATCGCTACTCTTTTTATTCTGGGCACTCTAGGATCAATCTCTGGCGCATATTATTGGATGGGTTTCCATTTAGAGTTTGCTAAATTTTCAGAGGCTAAAACGGAATCTAGACAAGTTGGTTTAGTTAATATAATTTCAACTACTGTTTCTGCGCTAGGCCCTCTATTTGGAGCATTAATAATTACGTCTTCTGGTTTTGACATTATGTTTATAGTTGTAATATTCTTGCTGTTTTTCTCTGTAACGCCTCTATTTTTCTCAAAAGAATATCACGAACCTTTTCAAATTAACATTAAAGGTTTTTTATCCTCTAAAGAAATGAAAATTAATGCACCATATTTGGGGGAAGGTATTAGAGATATTGCTGCCGCAATATTTTGGCCATTGTTAATGTACTTTACATTGATAAGTCTAGATAATATTGGAGGAATTTACGCCATTGCCAACGCATTACTTGTTATATTCACATTTTATCTAAGTAAAAAAATCTCAGACATTAATAAACATTCAATTTTGCGAGCAGGAGCATATTTTCACTCAATAACTCTAGGTTTAAGAGTATTTTTGAAAACTTTTTTTCTCATAACTGTAATTCAAAGTTTGGGAGCAATAAGTTGGGCGATGGTCGATATTCCATTTAGAACTATTTTTTATACAAACACAAAAAATTCTGGAATTGGAAAAATAATACTTAATAGAGAGATTTATCTTGGAATAGGACGACTTATTATCTTGGTTTTGTTTATTATACTTATTTTATCTTTCGGGGTAGAAACTGCATTAATAGTCTCAATTATATTTGGAGCAATAGCGACATTTTTAATGAGTCAATTAAGTAGCATACCTTCAAAAGAGGAAGAGAACGCTCCTAAAAACATTTAAACAAATTTATTTCACCAAGTTCTATGACTTTTAAAATAATTAGTGAGTCAGGTCCATCAAGAAAGGGAATTTTAACAACGAAGAGTGGAACTATTGAAACTCCTTTTTTTATGCCTGTTGTTACTAAAGCTACCGGAAAATATATCACAACAGATGATTACAGAGATCTTGGTTCAGGAGTCAGAGCAAGAGCAGTTATTTGTAATGCGCTGTTGTTATCTTTAAAGCCAGGTATTGATATTCTTAACAAAGTTAGTGGAATTCACAAATTTATGAATTTTGACGGCGTTGTTTTCACAGATTGTGGCGGATTCCAATCTTCGTCCACTTTTTTTGAGAAGAAAAGCAAGAAAGGATTGCATTTCAGAAGTCCTTATAATAATCAAAGAATAGTTATTACTCCAAAAAAGATTATAGAGATTCAAGCAGCAATTAACTCGGATGTTGCTATGATGCTTGATGACATGTCTCCTTATGGAGCATCTTATGAAGAAGCAAGAGTTGCTATGGAAAACACTCATCGTTGGGCTAAGGAATCTTTGGAAGCTCACAAAAAAATATGGGGCGATAAAGACAAAGATAAGCGCCAACTTCTTTTTGGAATAATTCAAGGCAATTTCTATAAAGATTTAAGAGAAGAAAGTGCTAAGTTTATTACGTCTCTAGATTTTGATGGTTTTGCTATTGGCGGAGTTGCCATTGGTGAGCCTTCCGAAAAAATGTACGAAGCGGTTGCTTCAGTGTTGCCTTTTTTGCCCGCTGATAAGCCCAGATATGTTATGGGTGTTGGTTCTCCAGAAGATGTAACAAAATTAATTTCAATGGGCTTGGATTGTTTTGATTCTATTTATCCAACACAGAATGCGCGACACGCAAGTATTTTTACTA
>PCYF01000044.1:0-2541 GCA_002762915.1 Candidatus Woesearchaeota archaeon CG10_big_fil_rev_8_21_14_0_10_32_9 | reverse complement strand
GAAAAATCTATCTTGATGCAGGAAAATATTCAGAAGATTTTACACCGATTGAAGCTGATTGCGGTTGCCATACTTGTAAAACATACACAAAAGCATATCTTAATCATTTATTTAAAATAAAAGAGCCTGCCGTAAGAAGACTCCTAAGTATTCATAATCAATGGTTCTTACAGGAATTGGTAAATAATAATTTAAAAAAATAAAATAAAAAATAAGAAAATAAAATAAAAAAAGTTTATCTTACTAGGAGTCCGTTTGCGTAATAATTTCCTGCAGTTGTCTCTATATCCCATACAAATTCATCAGATACATCAGTTGAAACAATGCTTACTATTTCATCTTCTAATCCATCTTCTGCAATGATGTTATCTCCTACAGTTAAACTTTCGGCAAGCACATATTTTCCAACTTCTGTTGAGAATTCGTGATTTTGTGTTGCAGTTATTACTCTTCCATTCTTTGTAGATATAATAACTCCTTCAAGAGATCCAATCCATGATTTCTTGTAAACATTTGTAACTCTAACAAATGTTTTTACTCCATCAACATTTCCTTCAACAAAGTCTCCAGGAACTAATGTGCTTATTGTTTTTACACCATCCTTTGTGTATAGTAATGAGTCACCTAATAAACACTTGTTGTGAACAACAATATCATTTGCGATGTATGTGTGTGCGGTTGTTTCTAAATTATATACAACTCCTGCCACAGTATAATCTCTTATTATTGCTACAACTGTAACGTCATTTCTTTCACCATTTACAGTTCTTAAAACGACATCTCCTTCAACTAAATCTTTTACATCTACCCATCCTTTATCTCTTACATAAATTGGGTGATTATCTGTTGCTTCTAAGATTTCCCCTGAACTAAACTCTATTTTATCTATAGATTTGAGAGTTGCAGGAGTGAATTCGTGTATAAGCACTTGTTTTATTGTTGCATTCATAAGCGAATCAGTAGTTTCATTCCAACCAATAATTTGATCTCCTACTTTTAAGTCTTGTATTGCTCTTTTTGTTCCGTCAGCTAAAGTTACTGGCGTATCTTCTACAAAACATGTTCCGTAACAAATATTACAAGCTCCTCCTGATCCAATATTAGTGCATGTTCCGGAACAAGAAGATGATGCCGGATCAATACATCCTGATGCTGAACACTCTGATCCATCACCCCATAAGTAACTACAAGAAGCGCCCGCACTTCCTAAATCACAGGAACCATAACACTCTTCATATGAAGGACATCCTCCTCCTCCACTTCCTCCTCCAGAACATGTGAAGTATGGATCGTTTGAACAAATGTAACCAACATTACAAGTGCCGCAAGATACCGTTGGAGTCATTGTAGCTTCACAACCTGGAACACTAATATCTCCACAAGTATAACCTGGATATCCATCTGTAAATTCATCACAAGAGGTAGGACAATACAATGTTACAGAAATTGAATCAGTCCAAGCTGATTGTCCGTACGAATTTACTGCTGCAACTCTGTATTCATGATCAGAATCATATGAGAAAACCCAATCATAATATTCATAAGGATAATTTCCAAATATAAAGTTGGAATTTGTTACAGTGCTATAAATTTGAGTCCAAACTCCGCCAATTCTTTTTTGAACTATATACTCGGTTATTTCTCCATTAGGCGTAACGGGTGGAGCCCAAGTAATGTGTAATCCCGCACTATTCCAAAATCTGATATTGTTAACAACAACAAGATTTTGTGGAACAGATGGAGGTGCAGTATTAGGAATACAACTACTAGCATCAGCCCAACTACTTATACAACAACCCTGTAAACATAATTTATCTGCATAAACTGCACCATCAGAAAATATATTTATTCCTTTTGACGCACTCCAATCAACTGCGCTTCCTGCAACTCCTGTTTGAGCCATACTTATTCTTATTTGTGAATCTGAAAAACTTACTGCAGATGCTATTCCTGATTTGAATCTTTGCCACGCACCAGAGGTTCCATTATAATAGGCATTACTTGTAATCCATTGAGTTCCTCCAGCATGAACATAAAGAGGTTCATTCCCATCATTAACCAATATAGAAGAAGCACCATAATACAATCCCCCAGTATATCTAGTCCAAGGAAGATTTGTTAATTGATATCCGCTTCCTCTAAATGTAGTTGCGGCCACAGTTCCTGCAACATCTAAAGAGTATGATGGTGAACTCTTGCCAACTGCCACTGCGCCAACTTGCGCAGTTCCATTGTATGCTAAAACTACATTTCCAGGAAAACCGCCATTACCACCATAAACGTAAACATTACCCCCATCACCCTGATCAGGAATAGATGGCGGATTTGCAGGACCTCCTTCGCCACCAATAATTGCTATATTTTTTCCATAATCTGTTGAGGCGGCAACGCCTGGATAAATAGAAAACGAACCACTTGCAGTATTAGCAATATATATTTTATATGACGAGCCATAGTAAAGTCCATTTGTAATTGCAGTCCAAAGACTTGAATTAATTCCAGTTAATTGCGACCCATCTCCGTAGAATGTCGTTGCTGTAA
>PCYF01000041.1 GCA_002762915.1 Candidatus Woesearchaeota archaeon CG10_big_fil_rev_8_21_14_0_10_32_9 | reverse complement strand
TAAGCTAGCTTACCTTTGAGCTCTTCGCTATCACTTCTTACTATGGATTCAATTGTTTTGTAAATTTCCCATTCATTCTTTAAGAAAAAAAATACACCATTGTATTGTGAGAAAGAATTGTTGCCTAGAGAAACATAGCTCCCGCTATTATTAGTTAAAAAGAAATGTACCTCCTCCTCTTTTTTTTGCATTTATCTGCTCGTAACTCTTTTTTTAAGTTTCTTGAATTTCCGAAGAATCGCCCATATTTAATTTTCTAGGTGATCCTTTTATTTTAGCTTCATTTCCAATTATTGAATTTTCTAATATTGACTGCCCTATTGATGCATTTTTTCCAACTATGCTATTTGAAACTATAGATGATTCTATTACTGAATCTTTGCCTATAGATACATTTGGACCAACTACTGAGTTTATTATTCTTGCACCCTTTTCTATAAATACTGGTTTTAATATTATTGAGTGTTCTGTTTTAGCCTTGTTATCTTTTATGTGTTCAAGAAGATATGCTTGCGTATCTAGTAAATTCTGTGCAGTTCCACAATCTTTCCATACTGCAACATCTTCTTGTATTAGTTTTTCATTTTGGTTTACCATTAACTGAAGTGCATCGGTTAGTTGGAATTCTCCTTTTGTTTTTATGTCATTTTTTAAGAGGTGTTCTATTGCTCCAAAAAGTTTAGCTGAATTTTTGAAATAATACAGCCCCACTATTGCATTATCTGAGACAGGAATTTCTGGTTTTTCAATAAATTTAGAAATTATTCCGTTGTGTGTGAGAACAACTCCGAAACTGCGAGGGTCTTCTACTTGTTTTGTCCAGATTATTCCATCTAAATCTTTGTTGTTATGCAATCTCTTTAAATCTGCTTTTATTAAAGTATCTGCAAAAAGTATTATAGTTTCATCGTTATTTGCGTAATTCTTTGCTCCATAGATTGCGTGGGCTACACCCTTATGATCTTTTTGTAGTATGTATGTTGCATCAAAAGAATAGTTTTTTTTAACGAATTTTTTAAGATCTGTATTGTCTTCACTTACAATAAAAATTGTTTTGTCTATTTTCAATGCTGATAAGCTATCTAATAAGTGTCCAAGAATAGGTTTTCCTGCAACTCTCATCATGGGCTTTGATGTTGTATAAGTAAATGGTCTGAGCCTAGTGCCTCTTCCAGCCATAGGTATTATGAGTTTCAAGTTTACACCCCCAACTATATGTGTTTATGAAGCAGGGTTTATAAATATTTCTCGTGACTATTGAGTTATTTTGAGTTATGCCCCTTTTTCAAGGAAGTTTATCAAAATTCATTTTTATTTAAGCGTAATATTTATATGCATTAACATCAAATGAATCCATATGGTTTCAAGCAAAGTGCTAAAAAGAAGAATAAAACTTGATTCTGAATCAATATCTTCACTGAGTTCTAAAGTCAAAAGACTTAGTGCGAAAGATAAATTGTTGTTTAATAGATTCTACTCCTTGTCTGAACGCGATTCTTTCATGAAGATTCCAAAATCTATGATTCCTTGGGTTAAGAGTCAATTCGGCTCTGTAAATGCAGTTACTAATCAAAAAATAATTGACGTAAGAAATAAGTTTACGTTTGAAGCAGCTGCATTTAACGAATTAAGATCTATGCGTCCTTCAGTGAAACAACCTTTTGATGATAAAGATATTAGAATTGAATCAGGGGATAATTTTTCAAAACCTGAACAGTTTACACCAATTGATGAATTTGGAAGACTTAAAGGAAAATATAGTACTACTTGTGCAAATGTTGCTAAGTATGACGCATTTCATTCACTTATCATTTTCAAAGAACACAACCCTTTAAAGTTTACAGAAGCCGAATTAAAAGATCATCTAGATACTGCAGATAAATGGTTTTCTACAGTGAACAAAAAAAATAGAACTTATTGTTATCCTTTTTTGATGTGGAATTGTTTGTGGAGATCTGCAGCAAGCATTATTCATGGGCACATGCAAATGTTAATGACTGAAGGGCAGCATTATCCAAAATTAGAAATGTTGAATCAGGTAAAGGAATTCTACAAAGAAAAATATGAGGGAGATTATTTTGAAGACCTAATAAAAATTCATGAGGTGTTGGGTCTGACAAAGAAGTATAAAGATTTCACCATCGTAGTATATCTTACTCCAGTTAAAGAAAAAGAAATCTTGATTTTTTCAAATGATAAAAACAAACTTAATAAAAATAGAACTATTGGTTCCTATTCATGGGTTCTAAATAAAGTTCTTTCAAGTCTGTTAAAATTAGGTGTCAACTCATTTAATATGGCTTGCTACATTCCTCCTATAGGAAAAGAAAAAAACAACGCACAATGGAAAGGATTCCCACTTCTTTTCAGAATTACTGATAGAGGAAATCTCGCAAGCAAAACTACAGATATAGGTGGAATGGAATTATATGCGGGTCTTAATATAATTGAGTCAGATCCATTTAAGCTTATAAAAGATTTCTAGGTTAATCTTGAATTTTTTACTTTTGTTATTTTTTTAGTGCTAAATTGTGTGCAGAAATATAGTTATTAATTAAAATTCTCCAGTCAGCTAGTTTTGCCAATTCTTTTGCTTGCACTTTGTTTTCAACTCTATCTTCATAAGACATTAATGAGAATTCTTTCAAAAAATTGTATAATTCTTTTGTTGATTCTTTTTTAGGAGTATTATCTCTTTTTATTAAATATATTCCCTGTGCATCTTTATTTCGTGATTCTTGTTGATTTACAAATCTTCCAAATCCTGTTAAATCAGATGTTACTGATGGGACTCCTAGCGCTGCAGATTCTAGAGGGGTATATCCCCATGGCTCGTAATAACTTGGAAATACGCCGAGGTGACATCCTGCAATTAGATCGTAAAATTCCAAGTTGAAAAGAGAATCATTTCCATTTAGATATGCAGGAAATAATATTACTTTTACATTATCTTCTTTTGAATTATTTAATTCTGCGGCTCTAAATGCATTTATTATTTGATCTTGATTTTCAGGCACGTTTAATTTATGAGTGCAGAATATTGGTTCTCCTTTTCGTTTAAATCTTATTATATCTTTGTGCATTTCTTGTAAAAACTCTTTATCAAATACATTGTCGGAGATTTGACCATTATTCATGAAGTCGCTTACTATTTTTGCCATAATCTCGTGGGAGTTACTATGAACATAATTTTTAATGTGTCTGTAATAGTTTTTATTCTCGAGAAGTTCAACTTTAGCGCCGTTATTAGGTACTGCAATAAAGAAAAATGCAGATATTGTTCTATCCGATTTTAACTTTTTAAGTTCTTTGTTTAACAATCCTAAAGCTTCTATAAATATATCTATTCCTTTGTTTTCAAATTCATATCTGCTTGCTAAGAAAAATGACAAGTTATGTTTGAGTTCAAATTTGTAATACGGAAAAAAAGTATATGCTAAGAATTCGCGTATTTGTTCTCGAGACGTTATATGCTTTATTGAGGTTTCCTCTATGGAGGGGAATCTTCCTAGATCAAGTCCGTTTAACACTAAAACTTCTGGTTTTCTTCCTAAAATGTATTCTGCTTCTCGTCCAGTAATTTCTGAAACTGTCGTGAAAATGGAGGAAGATTGAGCTGCTGCTTTTTCAGCGCTGTGCTTATCTATTACTCCTAATTCTCTTGCTTTCTGATCAGGATCAAATTTTCCAAGAGAACCATATAGATCTTGATTGCTTCCAGCGATGCTTCTTCCCAACATTGTTGCATGTGTTGTAAATACGGTTTTAATTTTTGAATTAAAGTTTTTTAGTTTTAATATTGCAAAACCAGTCATCCATTCGTGCGTGTGTAGTATTGTTTTCTCAGGCGTTATTTTTTGTTTTAATTCTAATTCGTGTAATAACATTGCCGCAGCGTATGAAAGAAGCATAGGCTCTTCAAAATCCCATTGGCTATTGATTGAGTCAACTTTGTGGCTTTCCCAAAATTCTTTTTTTATGTCGTTCTTAATATTTTTTAATGAGTCAAATTCTATTAAAATTGCTTTAGGATCTCCTTTTATCAACCAAGTTCCATAATGTAATTTTAATCCTTTTGTTTCCAGATCTCTAAAAACATCTTTGTAATTCTCAGGTACGTTTTCTTCGTTAAAATCTTCTTGTGCCTTATTTTTTATGTAAGGTCCGAGAGTTATATACTGTTTATACTGCTCTTTTATTAATGCAGCTTTACTGCTTATTACAGCATATATTCCTCCAACTTTGTTACATACTTCCCAAGACAGTTCAAATAATGCTTCTGCGTTGGCCTTTGTTATGGTTGTTTTTTTGATGTGCTTCACCTTTGTTATTAAATTGCGCCTATTTGTCTTAAAGCCGCCATAAGTATCAATCCTAATAATAAACCAAATATTGCTCCTGCTAAAAATTCTTTTAGTATGAATTCGTGTGGTGCTTCTGCTGTTATTTTGTGTACCTTTGTTATTCCAGATGGATGCTTTTCTTCAACATATTCAAATTTTAACTCTGCATCTTCCTGTTTCTTCGGATGTACTGTGTGTGTTGGTATCGGAGGTACCTTCTTTTCCGAAGAGTGTTTTTGACTTTGAACTTTTTGAATTGTGTGTTTCTTTATGGTTTCATGTAATAATAAATCTTGATTAATTGCAGGTTTGAAAACTGTTTTAGAATAACTATCTGAGTGCATTGTTAATGTTTCTTGAATCAAATCTATTGTATCATCCTTGTCTGTTGTTTTTCTAAGTGCTGTTGATAATTCTTTGTTGTTCAAACAAGTTTCTATCCAGTTTGCCAAATCATTTTTATTTTGATTTACGTGAAATTCAAAATCTTTCTCAGTTATTTCATTTAGAATATCTTCTAGTTCAGATAAATTCTTTGCAATTGCTCCATTTACAAAATAAAAGGGTGGAATTTCCATGTTTCTCTCTTTTTTATTTTCTTTTTAATCAGTATTCATACATTTGATATTTATTTGCCAAGCTTTTTTATTATGTGTTTGTACAAAACTATTCTTGTATGATCTTTGTTATTGGTTCCTGCTAATTCTTGTGCTAACTCTATTTCTTTGAATACATCTTTTGTCCAATTTGCAAAATCATTCTTTTCATTTGTAACGTGATGATTAAATATATCTTCACTTACGTGTTCGAGAACATCTGCAAGCTCCTTCACGTTTTTCACAGGTTGTCCATTAGATAGAATAAAATATTGTTCTGATGGAGCATTCTCTATTTTTTGTTTTACTTTTATATTGTTTGTTTTATTTACGCTTGTAGCTTTTTTTACTGATTTTTTCGATTTCTTTCTTTTTTCTGTTGAGCCATCCATAGGTCTCACCTCTTTTTTTAACGATTGCGTAACTTGAACGTCGAGTTTTTTGTTTTAATTTGTAAGTATTCTGCTTGGAGTATCTGTCATTAATAGCATTTCTGCTTTTTTGACTCGTAGTTCATTTTGTTTTGATTGTGAATCCAATTTTGATCTTATTCTTCTTGTAAAATCATTGAGTACATTCATAAATATTATGTATGCTTCGTATGGACTGTCATACGGATTGAAGTATTTGTGTACATCTCCATCGCTAAACCACTTTGTACACATGTAATAATAATGATCTGAAGTTGTGAGTTTTCTCCAATCATCAAGCAGTTTTTTATCTCCTGTTGCTTTTATATATTGTTCTAGTTTATATAATTCTTGAATTGCAGAGTCTTGCAATGGATTTCCTAACCACGCAGTCAGATCTCTTTCCAAATCTGCCCACGATATAAAATTGTGTATGTCCACGATTCCTCTAGATTCATATTTGTCGGCGGCTTCACTTACTGTCACAAAATTATTATGCGGGTGTTCTAATACTTTACTCGGAAGGTGTTCTAAAAATTTGAAGATTCCTGTATCTTCCCATTGATGCTCTCCGAAAGTTTCATAATCCATGAATAAATTGACTAATTCTCCGTTGCCATTCACTTGATTTAACCAATTAACAAATTTCTCAGTGGTTAAAGGATGTTCGGCCCAACCTTTATTGCTAAATCTAAATGCAATATCGTCGCTTAATCTGTAATTTTTTAGTAATACTTTGATGTTTGAATTTACTGGATTATATATGAAATTAGGGGTTCTTTCTCTTAAAATATGATCTGCACCTTCCGCAACTATCGCAGTATAACCCATATCTTCAACAAATTTTGCAAGCTCATTATTGAATATTAATTCTGTATTTCTAAATGCTGTCGGAGTGAAGTCAAAAAGTTGTTTTATTTTATTTTTATGAAGCTCTACTTGTTCTTTAAATTCTGTTTTAGAAAAAAGATATGACAAACTATGATTGTATGTTTCGCTCAAGAATTCTACGCAACCTGTTCTTGCTAGTGCCTTAAAACTTTCTAGTGTTTCTGGAGAGTATTTTTCCATTTGTTCTAAAGCCGTTCCAGTTATGCTAAATGTTACTTTAAATTCTCCTTTACTCTGATTTATCAAATGTAATAATAATTTATTTGTAGGTAGGTAACATTTACTTGCCACTTTTTGTATTATTTGCTTATTTTTCTCTTCATCAAAATAATCATCTCTATGGCCTATGTCAAAAATAGTATAGTCTCTAAGTCTGTGCGGTTGATGAACTTGGAAATAAAAACAAACTGACACCACTTATATTACACCCCTATTGTTCATCAGGTTATGATATATATTTAAACATTTCGTGGCTGGATTGTCCCACGTAGATGATTTTGCTTCATCATATCCTTTTTCTTTTAATTCTTTGTGTAATTGCTTGTAATGAAGTACTGCTAAGATTTTGTTTGCTAATTGATTTACATCCCAGAAATCTACTTTTAGTGTGTGATATAATACCTCGCCGATTCCTGATTGTTTTGAAATGATTGTAGGAGTTCTTTTAAGTTGCGCTTCGTATGGAACTAATCCGAAAGGCTCACTAACGCTAGGCATCACAAAAACATCTGCAATCTCAAATAGTTGATTTGCTTGGTCTCTTGTATAAAATCCTGTGAATATAAATTTGTTAGAAATTCCTAATTTTGCTGTCTTTTCAATCATTTGATTTAGCATATCTCCAGATCCTGCTAGTATGAATAATGTATCGGGTGCTTTTTCTAATACTTTTTTTGCAGCATCAACAAAATAATCAGGTCCTTTTTGTAAAGTAACTCGTCCGGCAAAAAGAACTATTTTGTTGTTTTCTTTCAACTTCGTGTTTATGCTTGTTGGAGAGTCATACATGCTTGGTGCAGCATTGTGAACTACGAGTATTTTTGAAGGATCTATGAAATAATTATGAATACAAGTATCTTTTATTTTATTGCTTACAGTTATTACTTTATCTGCGCTTAGCATTCCTTCTCGTTCTATGGCATAAATATCTGGATCTGCATGATTGCCTCCAGTTTTATCAAACTCAGTTATGTGTATGTGTACAACGAGAGGCTTTCCTGTGAGTTGTTTTAGTGCGATTGCTGCGGGGAATGTTACCCAGTCGTGCGCGTGAATTATGTCAAAATCTTCTTCTTCAGCTAAAAGTTTAACTTGTTCAGCAAATCTGTAAACTTCTTCCTTCAAATTGGGGCCATAAAGTGTCTTTGGTTGACCTTTTTTCGTTCCATTAATCATTTGTGTATACTGCTGATTATATG
>PCYF01000054.1 GCA_002762915.1 Candidatus Woesearchaeota archaeon CG10_big_fil_rev_8_21_14_0_10_32_9 | reverse complement strand
TTGCCACTATGCAGTCACAAATAGAATTTAATTAGCAAAAATTCATTATTTCGGAATAAATTGTTTTTTCTCAGCATCGTGACGATATTCCAAAATTATATTATTGTTCTCATCAAGGTGCAACGAACTTGCTGCATCTCTATCAGGCGCATATGTCGGAATTCCTAGAGCTTCGGATACATATTTAGCTATAGGATCATCCCCCCACCCAGTTGAACAAGATTGCAAATAACACACCGCCCCCTCATTGAAACAACTTTTAATATTTCTGAACTCCTTTCTTTTAAAATCTTCTTTTAATAGATGTTTATTTGATCTAAAGTTAATCGCCCACATAGATCCGTGTCCAGAAATAATCAAAATGTCTATTTTTTTTCTTTGAGCAATTTCTTTTATTTGAAGTGCTAATTGTGAAGCAGATTTAACAATAAAAAAATGTACCGCATATTTATCTTTCGGGATTTTATCTAATTCTTGTTCATATCTATTAAATGCATCATTATGGTCTGCTTCAGGCACAGTATAAATAATAACTTTTCTAGTATCTTTTTTTATTCTATCATCTATAAATGATTTTGTAAACTCATTAATATCTGCAGCAGTTCCACATTGTATCAAAGAGTAAGCTTCAGCAATATCTACACTCAATATTTTTAAGTGATTTGAGACAATTTGTTCGAAAAAGTATCTACCTAAAACCACGTACACTTCAAGAAACATATTCAAATGATGTAAATCTTTAAGATTATTATCAACTAGGTTGAGCCAAACATCCTTTAGTTCAGTAATATCTGAAGCAAAATAATTTGTTTTTTCACACAAAGGTAAGATTTGTCTAGTTATAATATCTAAATCTGTGTAATTGTGAATTATTTTCACTTTCATCATAACAAGAAACTTAATAAAATCAGGAGTTATATTCACAAGAAGTCTTACAATGATCTCTTCACGAACATAATCTTTTGTGTAATCTAGTTTAATATTAAATTCATCCATTAGCTTCAAAGAGTTCTTTATTCTTAACAACTCTTTTTTGAACTGACTGTCCCCTGCGCGTCTAAACTTATCTATTGTCAGAAATATTCCAAAAACAGCAGATTCATTCATAAAATAAGTTCGTCTCATAATAATTTTATAAAAAAAAGGTCCTCCGAACTTTATTCTTCCAACGAGATCGCATATTTCAATATAATCATCCTGAAAGAATATCAATTCAAAAGGCGTTGTGTCAATATAATCATTATATCTTCTTAAGAGCAGTGCGAAGTCTTCTTTTTTCATATATGTGCGAAGTTTTTTTATGTTCAAGAAATAGCGCTTTTGGTCTCTTTGTTTTTCCAATGTTGTAAAAAGAACATATATCCTTGTAAGAGATATTTCTGGATCAATAAAATAACAAAGTAAGTACTTTTCTAGTTTTTTATAATTATCGGATTCAAAAACATTATCTTTCTCAAAAACATCCAAAATTCTAACTTCATCGACAGTATTATTAATAGCAACGTACTTATATTTTTGAACAAGCAAAGCCATTCTTTGTTCGTGTGTTTTCGGATATGTTTCTGAGAGATGATTTAGCAAATCATGAAGATCTTTTGTCAAACTAATCAAAGACTTCATCAACTCAGTTAATTCTCCCAAAATTTTTCTTTTACTAAGTGCTTTAGTTATTCCAACAGCTTTTTTGTAGTCAGCATATTTAGTAACTATTATTGCAATATTTTTCTGCATTTGAACATATATTTTATTAATCTTCAAGACATCTTCTTTTTCTCCAAAATGTGAACGGAGAAATTCGTTAAATGGTTTAAACCACCCTAAGAATTGATCATATTGTTGAGAAGTATCGTTCCAGTATGCTGCAGCAGTATACTCTTTTGACAAAAAATTCAGTTTATTACTAAATATCTCTGTGCGCGCCCACTCATTAAGAAACTCATTAAAAAATTCAGACACTTTCATATTCATTGTAATTTCAGGAACGTACACTCTTCTAAATTCATTACATAATTTAAATAATTTATGTTCAGGTTTTATTCACGTAGTTTAATCGTTTTTTAGAACTTGAAGATTTTCCCAAAATAAAATGGCGAAGTAATTGTTACTAAGCAATAACAAAAAATATAAATGATTGCGATTCCTTTTCAAAAAAATGATTGATTCGAAAGAAATTGTCAATAACTGGGACGCATATGCAAAATACATTTCTTCATACTTCGGAGAGGGAACTGAAGCAATTTCTAACTTTTTAAAAAAAATAGTTGAAGGAAAAAATTTAAATTTATTTGGAGGATTTGAGAATTATGGTTTAAACTCGGTAGAATTCGACGCATCCATGTACTCTTTAAAGAACAATAATTCAAGAAATAAAATTCAAGGAGTTTACAATTCAAACATTCATCTTCCTTTTAAAAACAATTCTTTTGATAGCGCAACAATGGTCAGCGGATGGCAATATATTGAAAACACTAAAAAGTTTATGAAAGAACTTGAAAGAGTTTTGACTCCTGGAGCCGAGTTTCATGTAATCAATGGTAAGAATCTGAGTTTTGAGCCATTTCAAAAACGTTCTGAGGACCCCGACTATATATTAAAAGAATTAGAAGATATGAGCTATGATTGTATATCTAGAGAGATTCCCAGTAAATTAGATTCTTTAATTTTTCATGATATACTTTCTCAAGTACAACAGCAGCACGTTATAACGTGCATTAGTGTAGCTTTACCAAAACAAAATAAATATGGTTTCAGAAGATCTAAGATTGAAAACAGATTAGAAAAAGAACTTGAACATATTGAGTATATACAAAAATAAAATTCATCTTACAAGCATTAATTTAGTTTATTTTTCAAATGTTCCATTTCTCGTCTATATTTAAAGAATATTCTATCTTTATTATATTTATTTATAACTGTTTCAGCACTTTTGTCAAAAAAGCTGTAGCCTATTAAACTTCCTGCCTCGGATCTATTAAGAATATCTTCAACATAAGATTTTGAATCTGTTGTCCAGAAATAAATTCCCACAAATTCTTTCTCATCAATATTATTGTGCGTTGTTGCTTTGATAAAATTAGAAAAAGATTTTTCTTGAATAAACTCATCAAAAGCGCCGACAAGTCTATAATTAAACATAGGATGTTTATTTCCATTTTCCACACTTCTATACCCGACTTCCTCAATCAACACAGGTTTTTTTGACTCAGAGAATATTTTTTCTAAATAATAAAGATATTCAAAGTGTTTTTGATTCTCATTCAATTCTTGATTTCTACTTGATACATAGAAATCCACCCCGACATAATCACAATCTAAGTTATTCATTAATTTTATTTTTCTCTGATCTTCTTCATTTACATATGTCATTGTAGTTATTATCTTTCCTCGAAATCCTTTTTCTCTTATTTTAAAAATAGATTCGTTAAATTTATTTGGATAAGATAACATCAAACTATCTAATTCGCAAGCAACAGTTATTGCATCTATTTTTTGTTCAATTGCCAAATCAGTAATTTTTCCCAATAGTAAATCATAATTACTAAACCATTCATTCTCATTTTCAGGAAATATGTGAGTTCTTGAGGTCTTATCTCTAGAATTAATCATGGGTTTAAACACAACATCTAAGCCCTGATCTTGACAGTATTCAGTTATATCTTTTAGATGTTTTTTATCAAAATTGCTTTCTTGTTCAATTAAATTTGAATTTTTTGTTTCTTGATAATATATTGGATTAAGAACTACTGTTGAATATCCTTCCCTAACAATTTTATCTATTGTTTGTTTTTGTTCAGCTCCAAATTTGGTTTGTTCAAAACAAGTCAAATTTATTCCGGATTCAAGATGATGTTTTTTCAGATCAGATTTGTAAACAAAAGAGGTGTTAGCCAAAAATATGAATGATAATAATCCTGTTTTCAACATTGACTTTATATTCATATTTTCAAGAATGTAAAATATTTTAAAAATATTGCCATTAGATAGTTATTACACACAAATGCCACCTAACACTGGAAAAAGTTCATAAACCTTATAAAAACAATTCAACCACAATAAACTTATGAAAGAAATAGAATTATTATTTGAACTTAAAGAATCGCTTTCTTCTACACTTGATAAATTAAATTCAAATCAAGACTTAAAGAAGATGGGAGAAAAATACACTGAAGATTATTATTTCTATGATCCTTTAAGAGAAGACTTAAAGCCTGATGAATCTTACTCGTTAAAAAAGTGTTTTAGAATAAGAAAACAAAACGATAAGACATATTTAACTTACAAAATTGATCACTTGTCTGAAAAAGGAATTTGGCAGTATTCTGATGAATTCGAAACTGAAGTTAATTCTTTTGAGACTTCAAAAAAGATTGTAGATCTTCTCGGTTTGAAACCCTTGATTCAAGTAAAGAATAGAAAACATATTTTTGTCAAGGATTCTTTTGAGATTACTATTGAAGACGTTGAAGGACTAGGATTGTTTCTTGAAATAGAATGTTTAAACGCTCAAGACAATGCAGATGTTTCAACGGAACGTAAAAAAATATTTGAGGTTCTAGATTCTTTAAAATTACGTGTTTCTGACGAGCTCCACATAGGCAAACCCGAGCTCTTATTAAGAAAAAATACAGATAGATTTATATAGTATTATTAAGTCAATTTTAATGTGTTCTTCGCAGGGAGCGTTGAATATTAAAGAGGAAAGGCATCTAAGATGACTAGGGTATTAAAACTTGAAATGAGGGGATTTAAGTCCTTTAGCAAAAAAACAGAGATTCCTTTTACTAATGATTTTAATTGTGTTTTGGGTCCAAATGGATCTGGAAAATCAAACATTCTTGATGCGTTGTGTTTCGTTCTTGGAAAAGCTGGAGCTAAGGGTTTAAGAGCGGAAAAATCTGCAAATTTAATTTATAATGGCGGAAAAACTAAGACTCCTGCTAAAGAAGGAGAGGTTTCTATTTATTTTGATAATACAAGTAAAATCTTCAATGATGTAGATAAGGAAATCAAAATCACTAGGCTTATCAAAGGAAGTGGACAATCTGTCTATAAGGTCAATGACAAGAGTGTTACGCGTAATCAAAGTTTGGATCTATTAAGCAAAGCTAAGATCAATCCTGACGGGTACAACATAATTCTACAGGGAGATATTGTAAGATTAGTTGAAATGTCAAGTATTGAAAGAAGGCAAATTGTTGAAGAAATTGCAGGAATTAGTATTTATGAGGATAAAAAGCAAAAAGCGCTCAGAGAGCTTCAAAGAGTAGAAGATAAAATGAATGAAGCCGAGATTATTCTAGCTGAGCGTAAAGTGTATCTTAAAGAGTTAAAATCAGATAGAGATAAAGCATTGAAATTTAAGGATCTTGATGATAAGATAAAACGAAATAAGGCCACTATTCTTTCTGTTCAAATTAAAGAGAAAGAAGAAAAAAGAGATGTTTTGGATAAAGAAATTGGTTCTATAAGAAAAGATGTTGAGAAAGTTGAGGAAGAAATTTCTAAACGAAAAGAAAAAATTGATGATTTAAAAAAACAGATTAAAGATATTAATGATGAGATTGAGCGAAGAGGAGAAAAAGAACAAGTTGCTCTTCATAAAGAAGTTGAAAAGCTTAAAGTTGATGTTGCTGTTAATAAGCAAAGAGTTTCTACATTATATCAAGAGCTTGAAAAGATTTCAAACAGAAGAAAAGAGTTAGCAGAGAACTATAAGGATGTTGAGAGTAAGATTAAAATTTTGAATAGCTCCGCTAAGGAAATTGATCAAAAGATGTTTTCTAAAGACGCGGATATTAAAAAGATGGATCAGAAGATCGAAGCGTTTAAACAAAAAAATAAAATGGATAATGCTTCTGAAATTGATAAACAAATTGAAGATATTGATAAGAGCATAGAAAAAGTTCAGGATGAAGTTACTAAATTAAGAGAAGCTCAACAACAAATTCTTAGAGATAAAGATAAGTCTGAAAGTAGACTTCAAGGAATTGATGAGAAAATTTCAAAAGTTCTTTCGCTTGAAAAAGAAAATAAAGATTCTTTAGATAAATTAAAAAACATGAAAACAGAGTTTAAGAAAGCTTCTTCTGAGTTAAGTCAAGCTCTTGGAGAGGATTCTTCTTTAGCCGCGCAATTCAGTACTGCTCATTCTAAATTGTTATCAAGACAAGAAGACCAAGCAAAGTTGGGAGCTAGATCAGCTTCAATGAGAGAACACTTTGCCGGTGGAGAGGCAATTAAAGACATTCTTAATTTGAATATGAAAGGCGTTTATGGTTTAATATCTGAACTTGGAGATGTAAAAACAGAGCACGCTTTAGCTTTAGAAATTTCTGCAGGTCCTAGAATTAAAAGTTTGGTTGTAGATACTGACGAAACTGCTGCAAAGTGTATTAATCATTTGAAGAAAAATAAATCAGGAGTTGCTACATTCATTCCATTAAATAAAATTAAATCTCAAGAAACCGATGCTAATTTGCGGAAAGTTAAACATTCAGGAGTTATTGGTCTCGCTATTGATCTTGTTAATTATGATAAGAAATATGAGAAAGCATTTTCTTATGTGTTCGGAAATACTCTAGTTGTAGATACTATCGAAACAGCTAGAAAAATAGGCATAGGAAGTGTAAGAATGGTTACCCTTACAGGAGATTTAGTTGAAACAAGTGGGGCTATGCAGGGAGGCCACAGACAAAGATCTCAAGGTATGGGTTTCATGGAAAAAGAAACTAAAGATGCACTGACTAAACTCGAACACGAAATTTCTGATTTAACTTCTGTTACAGCAAATCTTCAACAAAAAAGAAAAGATAATGAGGAACTTATTACTAGATTAAGAGAGTTCAAAGCAAATATTGAAGCAGATATAATTAAACTTGAAAAGACATTGAGAATTGATTCTGACGATCTTGAAACAGATAAGTCAGAGAAATCTAAATTGAGAAAAGATGTCGAAGCTCTTGAGAAAGAAACAGAGAAATTAATTTCAGAAATTAGTAAAAAGAATTCTGAACTGGTAGCTTTAAAGATGAGTAAACAGAAATTTAGAGATCAGATTAATCAATTGAGAAATCCTGCTCTTCTTGCTGAGTTAACAAGTTATGAACAAAAGAAATCTGAGTTAAAGGAAGAGATTGGCAATTTGAAAGTTGAGCAAAGAAATACTGAAGCACAAAAGGACACAATTTTGGGTCCTGAGCGTGAGAATATTAATAAGATTCTGAAACAGTTAGATAAAGAGGATAAAGATTTCGGGGATGAGAAGAAGAGTCTCGAAGCTTTAATTAAAAGTCAAGAAAAAGAACTTGAATCTAAGGAAAAAGAAGAGAAGAAGTTCTACGAACAGTTTAAGGAATTATTTAATAAGAGAAATAAATTTTCTGATGAAGTTAATAAATTTGAAAATACTATTCTTAGAGATAATGATGTTGTTAAAAGAAATGAACAGAAAGCAACTTTTCAAGGCATGGAGAATGCTAAAGTTAAAGCAGAACTTGCAGGTTTACTTGAAGAATTCAAATCATATGAGGGAATTCCTGTTTTCAAAAATAAGCCTTTAGATGAAATTAAAAAAGAAATTGCTGATTTCGAGAAAATGTTGCAAAACATTGGTGCAGTTAATATGCGCGCTCTTGAAATTTATGAAAATGTTGAAAGAGAATATAATAAATTGCTTGATAAAAAAGACAAACTTGGTAGCGAAAAAGACAATGTTCTTCTCATGATTAATGAGGTTGATAATAAAAAGAAAGAATTGTTTTTGAAGACTTA
>PCYF01000022.1:16860-17002 GCA_002762915.1 Candidatus Woesearchaeota archaeon CG10_big_fil_rev_8_21_14_0_10_32_9 | reverse complement strand
AAACAAATCTTCTTTTTCTTTATCGTTAAGTTTTACGTGCTCTGGAACTAAGAAGTGATCTAATGCATTTGTTTTTGTTGTTTTTCTAGAAACTCTTTTTGTAAGTTTTTTCTCTTTCTTTTCTTTTGGTTCTTTCGGAGAA
>PCYF01000022.1:9447-16832 GCA_002762915.1 Candidatus Woesearchaeota archaeon CG10_big_fil_rev_8_21_14_0_10_32_9 | reverse complement strand
CAGTTTTCTTGGCCATTTTAATTCCTCGGAAATTTTTTTGATTGAACGGGTCGGACGAGATTCGAACTCGCGACCACTTGGTTAAAAGCCAAGTGCTCTACCAGGCTGAGCTACCGACCCATGATTTTGTTTTTTAGTTGATTAAAAAACGCCCTGGCCGGGATTTGAACCCGGGTCGAAGCCTCGACAGGGCTTCATGATAGGCCACTACACTACCAAGGCACATGATTTAACCCACTTTTATTCTCAGCTTTCGACGACGAGCACTTCTTCTAGTTCATTATTATTAAAACTAGAAAGCGTTATTTTGATCTGCTACCCAACTGATCTGATATCTCATCATCTATAGAGCCTCGACAATATTACCCAACGGTAAATCAGTGGAAACGGGACTCGTTTATAAACCTTACGGTCGAGCACGAAGCTAACGCTAAGAAAACAATAACAATATTTTCGAAAAGAAAGTTTATAAGATTTATGGAAAATTTATCGAAAAGAAAAATTCTGAAAAGTAATCTCTACAAAAAGAGTCCCCCGGGTGAGATTTGAACTCACAGCCTTTCGGTATCAGCTGACCTAATTTTTCATCCAACCCTGTTCTTCCAGGGCAGTCCAAAGGTTTCTACAGCCGAACGCTCTACCGTTGAGCTACCGGGGGTATTATAGTTGCGAACTACAATGCTTTTTATAAAAGTTTCTAGTTTTAACTAAGACTTGTTGAAGACAAACAAGACAATAAATTAATAAAAATCAGCACAAATAACGCAAATTGAAAAAACAAACAAAATAATAATTAATAAAAATACTAGAACACAAAAATTAAAAAAATAAGAAATAAAAAAATTATCTCCTTAGAAATAAAGGAACCGGAGACAAAGTCATTCTTTCATTTCCTGAACCTGAATCAAATTTAACCCTTGCTTTTGGAAGAGTCATATCACCTACAATCTTAAGTTTTGCTTTAAGTCTATAAGTTATAATTCTCTCTTCGTAAGATTCAATACTATCTAGATCCCAGTAAAGAAGCGTTCCTTTTTTCTGAGTCTTTGTTATTCTTGTTGGTTTTAATGATCCAAGATGATTCGATTGAATAAGTTCAGTTATTCCTGGAAGCTTATCTGTAACAGAAATATTATGAACTTGTCCTCTAGATCTGTTTTTCAAAAATATTCTGACTTTTACTTCAGATATTCCTTCTGAATCTTCTCCAACTACTGCTACCTCTTTCAAAATCAAAACAGGACTTCTGAAAACAAAGTAAGCTGCAGAACCAAGAATTAATATCACTAACAAAATAATTGGAACTCTGTAATTTGTGTAAACAATTATTTGCATTGTTTCAGCAGTTTTCAATGAAGTAGACCATTGTAAATATGTTTTGCCGTCTATCTTTATCTTTTCTGCTTTTGGATCAGAATACATGAATAATCTTTTTGGCCAAGGCGCATAAACAGAAACTTCTTTGATCTTCTCTTCATTTCCTAAATTTTCTAAATTTATTAATTCTTTTTTTAAGAACCATTCATATTGTGTATCATATTGCGGAGTTACTAAAGAATATCCATCAATTTTCAAAGTTGTTTCAAAAGTAGTAATAACTTTTCCAGTTTTAGGATAATACAAATCTACTGTAACTGGATAATCTCCTGGCTCTTGAAGAGGATTCAAATCAAAAGTAAAATCTTTTGTTGTTTCTTTTCTAGGACCAAGAGCCATACTGTATTCTTCTGAGAAAACAGCGCTACTTAATCTTATAGTCATGTTTGTAATATCAAGTTGATTTCTATTTCTTGTTAAAACAGTTACTTTCAAAGGCTCTCTTGGATCTTGTGTTGGAGGAACAGTTACAGAGAGAGCGACATTTGGAACATAATCAGAATAATAACCATCAACACTTAAGTGAAGAGGCAATTGGATTAATTCTTGATTATCATAATTATCTTTGACTTTTAATGTTAAATCATAAACTCCTAATCCTGTTGTGGATTTTGGATAAATACTAATTAAAATGTCTTTTTCTGAATCTCCAGGAATATTAATGGAATTAGGGAAAATTATCCAATTCGTAGCATCAGCCGGCGTCAATTGAACACTAATAACTTGATCTGTTCTCTTTAAATTAACCACAGTTAATGTATAGTTGGCAAAACCATCTGGAGTAATTCTATAACTCATAGGTTCTGCTGAAACACTAAACGATGGATTCAATGCAAAAACTAACGACCCCGAAGAAATGAGCATAAGTGCGACTATCAATAAAACTATTAATCTTTTTGTTGTTCCCTCAACCATAATAAATCCCTCCTACTATTCGTTAGTTCGTACATTTATATATTTTTCTGTTAAATTTTCTTAAACTTCCTCTAAAAAACTGATAGTAATTTAAGATAAACAGTTAGTTTTTTATAAACAAACAATTTCTAAAACGGCATGGGAATAAGATCTCCAATCATATCCGTTCTAGGACATGTAGACCATGGAAAATCAAGTATATTAGACGCATTTAGAGGGAGCAATATCGTTAAAGGAGAAGCAGGAGCGATTACCCAAGCAATAGGCGCATCAATAATGCCTTTAGATATTATCCAAAAAAGATGTGGCAAACTTATAGAAAAATTAAATATGAAAATAACAATCCCTGGAATATTATTTATTGATACTCCCGGACACGCAGCATTCACAAGTTTACGAAAAAGAGGAGGAAATCTTGCAGATATAGCAATTGTTGTAATTGACATAAACGAAGGATTCAAACCTCAAACAATAGAAGCAATAGAAATTTTAAAATCTTTTAAAACTCCGTTCGTAATTGCTGCAAACAAAGCAGATTTATTACCTGGATTTGTAAAAAAGAGCAATAATTTTCTTGAATGTTTTGCTCAACAAAAAGAAGAAGTAAAACAAACAATCGAGAATAAGTTATACGAATTAGTTGGAGTAATTTATGAAAAATTTGGAGTAAGTTCGGAAAGATATGATCGAGTAGAAAGTTATACAAAACAAGTCGCAATCGTACCTTGTTCTGCAAAAGAACAAATAGGATTAGAAGAATTGTTAATGGTCATAACTGGATTATCACAAAAATTCTTGGAACAAACTTTAAACCTGAATATTGAAGGCCCTGCAAAAGGAGTAATCCTTGAAGTGAAGGAAGACAAAGGCCTTGGAAAAACAATTGATGTAATTTTATATGATGGTTCACTTGTTGCAGGAGAGAGTATAATTGTTGGAAGTCTTAATGAACCTTTCAAAGCAAAAATCAGAGCATTACTTATGCCAGAACCATTAGTAGATATGAGAGACAAAAAATCAAAATTCAAAACAGTAAAAGAAGTTGTAGCTGCAACCGGAGTAAAGATTTCTAGTCCAGATTTTACACAAGAAGTAATTGCAGGAATGCCGATATTTGGAATAAGAAATCAAAATGAAGATGAATTAAAAAAAGTTGCTATGGATCAAATTAATGAAGTGACATTCGACACAGATAAAGATGGAATAATAGTAAAAGCAGATACACTTGGAAGTCTTGAAGCAATAATAAAACTATTACGAGATCAAGGATTACCGATAAGAAAAGCAAGTATTGGAAACATAAGTAAGAAAGACATATCAGATGCTGAATCAAATTATGAAAAAGACCCATTACACTCCGCAATACTCGGATTCAACATTGCTCAAGAAGAATCAACAGAACACGTAAAGATAATTGTGCGAGAAGTAATTTACTCATTAATTGACGATTATGAAACTTGGAGAAAAGAAATAGAATTAAAGATTGAAGCGAAAGAATTAGAAAATCTTACTAAACCTGTAAAAGTAGAAGTTCTAAAAAATTGCATATTCAGACAAAGTAATCCTTGCATTGCTGGAATTGAAGTAATTGAAGGAACAATAAAACCCGGAGTATATATAATGGATAAGACTGGAAAAAGAATTGGCGAAATGAAAAGTATGCAATCTGAAAATCAAAATATTAGTTTGGCAGACAGAGGAAGACAAGTTGCTGCATCACTTCCAGGAGTTACAGCTGGAAGACAAATACATGAAGGAGAAATTTATTATTCTGATATAAACGAGGAAGAATTCAAAAAAATAAAAAAATTAACTAAACATTTAAGCAAACCGGAAATAGAAGTTCTAAAAGAAATTGCAGCTATAAAAAGAAAAACAAATCCGATGTGGGGCGTCTGATGAAACTAAATAGAAATTTAGAAATAATGAATTCTAAAGAAATTAAAGTTTTACTTAAAACACTTTATGATCAATTTGAATACGAAGGAAAACCGGAACTTGTTTTTCTAAGAAGCAACAAAGAAAAATTCTACCTACTAAATAGAGATGTTGATCAAATTAACTATGAAAAATTAAGAATTGACTCTGCAGGATTGTATTTTGGAAAATTCTTAAAAGATGGATTTAGATTTAGTATTGAAGGAACACAATTCTTTGGACCACACTGTAAAAAAAATATTATTTCTTTAGACATATATCAAAAACATGAATGGTTGAAAGGAAAGGATTTACAAATAAATGAATCAGACGGGATTTATTTAATAAAATGGGAAAATGATTTCTTAGGCTGTGCAAAAATAAAAGAAGGGATTGCATTAAATTCTGTTCCTAAAGCAAGAAGATTATTTGTTGTGAACGAATCACAATGAATTAAAACCTTGAACATCTAACAAACGAATAACCATGTTTCCAACATAATCTGCTCCTTTGCTCAAACCACCTTCTGAACTTTTATTTAATCTATCATCTGATCTAAAACTAAAATAAAAGTTTTCGTGACTAACCACACCTTCTTTATAGATTTCTCCTGAAATGTGATCTTGAATTAGAGTTTGTACCGGATACTTATTAATCATCATGTCAACTTCAACTCTTGGAAGCATCTTCATTCTGTCTTCTTTTGGAATTGTTTTTGGATCTTTATTCCTATATTTTTTATCAAGTCTTTGTGCTTCATCTATTTTTGCATTAATCATACCCATACTATCTTTTTGTCCAAAACCTATCCATTCCGGATAATACTCCCCTTTATCCGCAATTTTTTTTAATTGTTTAACAAATTCGTGAAGAAAGTCTGCAGAACCTTGAATTCTTTGACCCAACAAATCAGAAGGCAATTTATCTTCTAAACCGTACAAATAATCCGCCACTTTTTCTGCAAAACGTCCGATTCTTTTTTGTCTATATTCTTCAACAATTAATTTGTTTTTTTTATTTATTGAATATACAACACGATTTAAAAAATATAAAGGATTTGAAGTTCCTTTGAGCAAAAATTTTTCAGGATGATTAAATACCATACTTTGAAGTTCTGCTTCTGATGCAAAATCATCTATGCTTGTTTTTTTCTTTAAAATTTTTCCAGATTCTGTGGAAGCAGCAGTAACTAAATAATGTTCCTTCAAAAAAGGATTATATATTGATTCAATTTGTGATCTTCGCGCATCATATAATCTTTTTATAGTAGAATCAGCACCATAAAATGCATGAATTGTTTTCCACTTTAATGAGTCTATAACTGTTTTATTAACAACTTCTTTCAAATCTGTCATAAACTTGTCAGAATTTCCTATTACAGAAACAACTTCAACAGAACCATTCTCTCTTGGTTCTTTTGCTAAAACAAGATGTTTCTCTTTTACATCAGCAATTTTTTGCCTTAATTTAGCCAAATCACTAGTAAGTTCTTTAGAAAATAGAATTCTATAGCTTTTGTCCTCATTATTTTTATTGTTAATTGGAGCTTCTCTCATAAATGATTGAGAAAACTTTACCATATATAAATGCTTCTACTCTGCAGTGACACAAAAAAAAGTATTCTTATTTGTTTATAATTTGCTTATAATATATCTTCAATTGGTTTCTTCTTTTTCGAAGCCGGTTGCGATGAGGACGAACCTTCAGCTTCTTTTTGAATATCCACGCCTAGTTCTTTAAGAGAACCAATGTGCATTTGCATTAATTGCTCCACAATTCCTAGAATTCTTGCTAATTCCTGTCTTTCTTTAGCTAGAGTTGATAAGGATCCTTTATGGAAACCTATTTGTTCATCTTTTGATTCATCTTGTTTTTTATTTTGAGCCATAACTATCACCAAATAAAAAAACAACTAATAAGTATATAAAATTTATTAAAAATTAACTGAATAATAAAGAAAACGTTATAAAAAGAAGAACACTCAACAACAACATGCTACCAACACTGGCAACTGCATCGCAAGCAATAACTCAAGTAATAACAAGCATAGTTATAGCTGTATTAATAATACTTCTAGGATTTGTTATAGGAAAGATTGTAGATATTACCCTTACAAAGATATTTAATGAACTGGAAGTTGATAAAAACATTAAGAAAATAAAAAAGAGCAAAACAAACGTCGGTAAAGTTTTACCAAAAAGTATCGCACTTATAATATACATAATTTCAGTAATAATTGCACTTACATCAATAGGAATAATAGGAACAGTATTCACAATAGCAATTTACATAATTCTTGTAATACTCATTGGAGGGATAATATTAAACGCATTAGACGTAATTCCAAATGCATTAGAGTATTTCGCATTAAAAAACAAAATAAAAATCGGAGATAAAATAAAAACAAAATTAGTAGAAGGAAAGATTATTAAAATGAGTTTGTTAAATACAACAATAATTGATGATCAAAAAAATACTTACTACTTGCCGAACACATATCTAGGGAAGGAAAAAATAAAAATTAATTAAATCTCAGAAACTCTTAAGATAATTTTTCTAAAATGCTTGTTAATTGCCAGATTTGAGTTCTAACAAACATAGGTAAATTAACATCGCCAGAAATGTCTTCTAATTCAGAAAGAGTTTTGTTAACTCTCAAAGATATTTCATCTCCAGAACAACTAGTTAAATCTTTTTTAATCCCCAACACTTTTTGCTTAATATTTTTAGAAACCGCGCCGTCTTCTTGCAGCTCATCTAAAATATCTAGAACTTGCCTTAAATCTTCATTCATAATTAGTCACCTTTCTTCTTAGTATTTTCATCTACGACATCCATTTCACTCATAATCTCTTCTTGAAGATTTTTTGCGCGATCTTTAACACTCTTCTCTTGTTTTTCTATAGAATTAATTCTAACGTTAACAATTTGTTTCTTTGAGCTTAATTCTTCCTTCAAAGAAGTTTTATCTACTTTAACCATTATATTTCCAATTATTTTAAATGACTCTCCAGAAATATTAAGTTCTTCAATAGCTGATTCTAATTCAATAATTTGATTTTGAAAATTTCTTTTTTGAGCAGATAGTTGTTGTAAGTTTTGTTCTAAAACAGATAACGTGTTTATTTTTTCTTCAGTTTCTTTATTCATCTTCTATTACCTTCTTAGTTTTTTCG
>PCYF01000022.1:4841-9411 GCA_002762915.1 Candidatus Woesearchaeota archaeon CG10_big_fil_rev_8_21_14_0_10_32_9 | reverse complement strand
TCGAAAGAAAACAACTTGTCAAGTTCAGACAAATTCTCATTTATTGTTATGCTGGCTGAAAGCATTTTTAGATTGCATCTACTTTTGTAGATATCACTCTTCTCTTGAAAATTATCTTAGAACCACAATAGGCACATCTTATTCTTTTCTTCATCTGAGACTCATTAAGAGTTCTATTACAACTGAAACAAATGTATTCTGCCATGTTAATCTACCTCTTTAATCTTCAACTTAAAATGCGCTTTTAGCAGACTTATCTGCAGAGTATGCTTTACCTGTGAAAATCTTTCCACATTTTCCGCATTCCCAAATTCCTGCCATTTTCTTTTTAACTTTTTGAGCTGCACAATAAGGACACTTGTATGTCGCCTTAGCTGCTAATTCTACTTTAGCCACTTTTTGCTTAACAGTTCTACCGTATCTCGTACCAAATCTTTTTGTTGTTAATGATGTTTTTCCTGCCATTTTGCACTCCTTAGGCGCTATTTATTAGCGTAAATAAAATGGGGCTGCCCGGACTTTCACCAGTAATCCACATGAACACATAGATAAACTGCTTTGAACCGGGGTCTTCAGGTCCCAAACCTAAAAGGCTAGCCAAGCTACCCCACAGCCCCATTATTGACCAAGAAACTCTAGAGCATTTATAAATCTTTTTATGAAATAAAATTTAGTAAACTCATACATTTATTCAGTTTTAACGGCAATAGTTCCAGGACTATTTCTTCCAACAATCGGACCATCTTTAACAGTAAAACCAACAAGTTCCAAATTCTTTCTAACTTCCTTTGCGCAAGAATACGTTGCAAGGATTCCTCCTTTCACCATTTTGTTGTTGACATCTTTCAGAAAAGGAAAAATCCACATAGCCGGATGTTTCTTAGGTGAAAATGGATCAAACAACACAAAATTTGCTTCATCTTGAACATCTCTAATCAATCTAGTAGCATCTCCAAAATACATCAAAAAATTAATGTTATCTTTAGTAAATTGTCTCTGATCAGAATCAAGAAATCTTTTAACAAATTCTTTTATTAACTTGTAACTCTTGAATCCAGGTTCCACTTCAAGAACTTTTTTTAAAATATTCTCATCATTTTCAAAACAGTGAATCTCAATAAATGAATCGTTATTATTTTCCCTAATTTCATCTATTACAGCCGCCGTGTTATAACCCAACCCAAAAAACATATCAAAAATAATAGGGCTGTTAACTTCATGTGCTTTAATAGCATTAGCATATTTTTCTCTGGCCTCCTCGACAGCACCAGATTTAGAATGATATGATTCCTGGAATTCTTCATTAAAAAAAGATTCAGAACCATCCTCCGTAATAATCTTATCCATATTAAACACAACCACTAAAATAAGCAAATCAAAAAAAGAAAAAAAAGAAAGAATTTAATTTCTTCCTAATTCAACAATGGATCTTATTGCAACTATCAGACCTGATGCAGCAACAAATGCGTTGAAATTTATCAACATACTTGTAATAACTGCAGCTGCAGAACTTCCAAGTATTACTTGTAAAGCTATCACACTTGAGTTTGCAACTAATAACAATGCAATAATTGCAACCAAGTAAGATGTCATTTCTTTTTTAGTTACGTTAAGGAAACCAACAATTAATCCTAGTACGAATAGAACTATTGGAACCCAACTTAAAACAAAAAATCCACTAACTATTGCAAGGACAATACCTACGAAAAATGCCCACATACCTAAATTCATTGTTTTCTTTGCCATACTATTAAACACCCCCAATAAATTGGTTTATACTCAAAAATAACAACATGAATATATAAAGTTTTTCAAGATACTAGACAAATAAGCATACTAAATACAATAAATAGCCAAGTATGAACACAAGTCCCACTTTGAGACCGAGACTGTTTTTCTTTATTATTGTAAGAACAAATAAAATCAATGAAATAAAGAACAAAACAAACAAGCTTACAAGATTCTCAGGAGTGAATAAAACTTCGGAAATTAAAGAAGTAAGTCCTAAAATCCACAAAATGTTAAAAATATTTGATCCTATTAATTCACCAAGAACCATATCTGTTCTTCTTTTCTTAACAGCAATTATCGCAGTAATTAATTCTGGAAGCGATGTTCCAACAGCAACAATTGTCAAACCAATTAACGTTGTACTTATGTTAAAAGAATTTGCAATGAAAATCGCTCCTTCAACAACCCAACTCCCCCCTATAATTAAACCGACAATACCGAAGAAGCAAAATAGAATACTTGCCACAATATGAAATTTCTTTGTGGATACTTTTTCTGTGAAGTCATCAGTCTTATATGCCCAGAACACATATCCTAAAAACAATAATATTAAGATCAATCCAAATATGGCACTAAGCGAATTTCCACCAAATATAACAAAAATCGAAAGCAACAAAACAGAGACTAAAGAAAATAAAACATGTTTTGATACATCGGATTTAATTTTTAGCGGATAAATAAGAGCAGCAATTCCTAAAATAAGAAGAATGTTAGCAATATTACTTCCCAGAATATTTCCAACACCAATATTTACTTCCAAATGCACAGCAGAAGAAATATTAACCATTAATTCTGGAAACGACGTTCCGAAAGCAACAACAGTTAAACCAATAAATAAATCTGAAACTTTAAAATGTTTAGCTAGACTAGATGCACCATCAACGAGAAATTCTGCACCTTTAATCAGAAATAGAAATCCAAGCACAAAGAAAATATATTCAATCATAAACCAAATCAGAAAAAGCAACTATAAAAATTTAATGAAGTCGAGCAGAACATAACTAAATTTATAAATTTAAACTAATTCTTACTCAATAATGATACAAAGAACAAGTTATCACCTTTTAGATGCAAATAACATTTATGAAAACAATAACGAGATAATGTCTGAATCCGGTGATGTCGATATAAAGTTATTAGAAAATATTCTTTGTGAATGTGCCGAAAGAAAATTTACGAACAACGAGCGCGTACGTATATATTTAAGTAAAAAAACTAAAGATTTTGACGTACAAAATCCTACCTGGGACACATATCCTGAAACTTGGAGCATACTAAAACTAAAAAGATTATATCGTTCGGCAACAGGGAATAGGTTTGATTATCAATCAGAAATGGAATTTCAAATAAATCCCCCGAGAGGAGTTAATCCAGGATATGACATAGCACAACTTATAAAATGTAGTAACTTCAAAAAAAGATAATTCTTAATTAATGATTTAAACATCAATTATAGTTAACAACTTATTAAAAAAAATAAAAATAAAAAAATTATTTGTCCTTAGGCATTACTCGCTTCACAGTCATAGGCATAACTCCAGCGTCATACTCTAATTTAGCAATCTCAACAGGATTATATCTTGCCTTCTTGAGATCTTCCTCATTTAACTTAACAAGGAAAGGAGCACCCATGCTTATCTGCAATGCTCTCGCACCTATTATTCTTGCTTTCTCGTATTTTGTTACATTCTTTTCAGGCAACTGAACTCTCATCATTTAGTTCACCTCTACAATCTTTTGTCTTAACATTTTAGCCGTATCAATAGCCAGATCAACCATTTTCTTAATGTCTTCAACACTTAAGGATCCAACGCCACCTTTTTGCAATGCACAAATCTTACCGTCATCAAGAGATGTTATTGTAAGTCTAGCATCGATTGCGTTTTCTTCTTCTGCAGTTGGATCTACAATAAATAAATCTGCAATTTTACAAACTGTAACCGGTATCGGTATGTTTTTCAATGCAACTTTTTTATCAGTGTGCTCATGATAATCAAGAGTTCCATCTTCTTTTACTTTAGGAAATCTTGCATTCAATAAAGCAGCAACTGCAGCAAGTCCACCCATAACAATAAGATTCCCATCATAATTTAAAGGAACAACATCTATTGCTAAAGTCCAAACTTTTTCGCCTTTTTTAACGCAAAGTTCTTTTGTATTTATTGATTTACTCTCTCTTATACCTCTATCAATAACTCTTGCAGTTTCTATTGCTTCTATGCTTGGAGGTCCAGATTCAAACTCAGGATTACTCAAAGGTAAAAGTTCCGCATTAACCATCAATACACCATCTTCAGGAGTATCATCAAAAGGTTTTTCAATTGCCATCTTAACTCCCGCAATAACTTCAGCATCGCCAAATTTAACTCTAGCTGAACCTTCTGCAGTTGATAAGAAACCTGTTTGAATTTGCACTTCTCTTAATTCTGTAAGTTTTCTGCCATCAAGTCTTGTTCCTTTCTTCAAAGCATTTCTTATGTGTTCTTTTCTTTCTTGATTCATTGTTGATCACCAATATTTTTATACTTATTTTGAAGCGCTTCTCTTTGCTTCTCTGCAATGAATTTCAAACCAGGTTTAACCATGTTAAGTGCCACAGTAAGATCTTCCTTTGTAACTACTCCATCCATTTGAAGTAAAGTAATTTCTTCAGTACTTGGAACCATTGCAACAGGAATATCTGCAGCTTCATTTTCATCCATGTGTTCTTCTGCTCCGTCAAGATCAACAAGAAGATTTCCTCTTACCATTCCAACAGAAACAGCTGCAACCATATCTT
>PCYF01000022.1:0-4792 GCA_002762915.1 Candidatus Woesearchaeota archaeon CG10_big_fil_rev_8_21_14_0_10_32_9 | reverse complement strand
TCCAGCATCAGTTTGAGGAAGTTCAATAAAAACATCAACAACTGTATTTGGATAGTCTTCTAAATTAAGTACAGGCTTTAATGCATTTTCTGTAACATAACTTATTTCTTTGCTTCTTCTGCTTGGACCAGGTCTTACTCTAGAACCATCCCCTGAGAACGGCATCATGTTGTAATTACATCTTAAGATTCCTGTTTTAGGATCTTGTAAAAATCTTGGATGCAATGGTCTCGGACCATAAACTGCTGCGTAAGCTTCAGTATCTCCAATTTTGAATCTTGCTGATCCATCTGCTTTTTTTATTACTCCCGCTTCTGCTTCTACAGGCCTGGTTTCATCAAATTTTCTTCCACTAGGTCTTTTAAAATCACTCATTCTGTTCACCTTTTTGAGCATATTTGCTGTTATCGAAATCAGTACTATGATCTTGATCATCATAATTACCATCATGATTATTTCCATTATTGTTTTCATGATTATTGTACTGATCATTTCTTTGATCATCAAATTCTTCAAGAACAACAGGTTTTCCAGTTGCTTTTTCTAAGAATTCTTTTACTCTGTCAGTTAAACCAGAGATATGACTTTCTTGTTCTATTTTTTTTATTGCAGATATTGCAATAACTTCCATCTCTGGACTTCCTTCAAGCCAAATAACTCCATTTTGTCCAACAACTATTTTACAATCAGTTGCTCTTTTAACCATAGAAACCATTGAACCTTTCTTTCCAATTATTCTTGGAACTTTATGAGAATTAGCGTAAATTATTCTTCCTCCTCTCAATCTTTTTAATCCCGGTCCTTTAACAGAGATGTCAACAAGATTCTGACTTGTTACATTAGTTACTTTTACTACAGCATAATCTTCCAAGTTAAAATATTTTGTAAGATCTGCTCCCTTTGCGATGAAATCGAAACTTGCATCTTTAAGAGGAAGTACTGCTGTGTAAGGTGCGTTAATATCAAAAAGCCATCCGCTCATCAATATGTCTGCAACTTTTCCAATTATTGTATCATTTCTTTGAGGAATATATCTTCCAGACATCGGAATTGTTCTTATTACTTTTCCCTCAACAGAAAGCATTCCCAATCTGTTTGCTATTACATCATCGTTCAATCTATATGTTCCGTGACTTGGCAAAAAGTCAAGACCTTTTGCAATGATTTGTCCAGGAACTACTATTTCTCTATCTTTTACTAATAGTTCTCCCATTTTGTTTTTCACCTTTTCATTCAATTTCTATATTTATCGCTCCATGCGTTTTTGAATTTAATTCATCGAATACTTCATTAGTTATTCCAGCAGGAATTTTTAATTTACACATAAATGATCCGTCAGGCAACCAATTTTCTTTTTCTATTTTTCCGTATGATTGAAGAAGAGTATGAAGCTTAGCAGCATATTGCAAAGGCAAATGAATGCTCAAAACTTTTTCATCAAACCTTATTGGAATTACAAGTTTTAATTTTGCAAGAATTTCTTGCACTTGATCTTCGGCTTTTTTTAATTCATCAACTTTTACTTTCGCTTCTAAAATCGCGTCTTCAATTCTTGAAATCGGATGCGGCGTATTTGTTTTTGGATTAATTGCACTTCTATGAATAAGTTGAACAATCTTTCTTCTTTTTTCATCTCTCAACTTTTCTCTGTATTCTGCAGTAAGTTGAATTTCTCCTTCAAGAATCATTCTGTTTGCAACGTCAAAAAATTTATTTGTTTTGAAAACAAGAATAATATTTTCATCTGGAGCAAGAAGTCCTTTGCTTACATCTTCAAACACTTTCTCAGATTTTAATAAATCTCTCAGAACTTCGTCATCTCGCTTTCCTGATTTCTTGTATTTAATTGCAAGATCAGGATCAACTGCCAATTCAAAATTCTTACCATGTTTCTGATACTTTATTAAATTAAAGTGAACTTTCTCCTTGTCAAATGTTTGTTTGTTCTGAACCATTTTTTATTTTTGTGCATTACTTATTTTGTTAGCTTCTCAAGTCTTTCTTTACTCACTCTTTCCATAATTCCTGTTGACACTGGAATAATTGCAGCATCAACTCTGTCAATCTTGAAATTATCTGCAAGAGCTTTTTTCAACATGTTGAAAGCAAGTTTTAATCCTTCTTCCATAGTCATTGAATCTTTGTATTCTTTGTGAAGCATTTCTTCTACATCCGTTTCTCCTTCTCCAATAACTGTTGCTTTGTATTGATAAAATAATCCTGTTGGATCTGTTTCGTAAACAGACATTCCAGATTCATCAATTCCAGCAATAAGTAATGAAACTCCAAAAGGTCTAAGACCTCCTGATTGAGTTGTGTATTGTTTCAAATTACATAGATCTTTTACAATTGCAATGCAATCAATTGGTGAGTCATATTCTACTCTGTGCTGTTGTGCTTTTAGTTGAGCTCTTTCTATTAGAACTCTTGCATCAGAAAGAATTCCTGCACCAGTTGCCATTACGTGATCATCGATTTTGAAAATTTTTTCCACCGATTCTGGAACTACTAATTTATCAACAAGTCTTTTGTCTGTAACAAGAATTACTCCATCCTTGCAAGCCATACCTATTGCAGTATTTCCTAATCTTACGGTTCTTTTTGCATATTCAACTTGCAATAATCTTCCGTCAGGACTAAACATTGTTATCGCTCTATCATATCCCATCATTTGATGTTGTACAGGTTCCATTTTTACTACCTCACATGTTTACGTTTTTTACTTTGTTTATCATACCTGAGACTTTTATTGTGCTCAATATAACTTGTTGTGTTCCAAGTTCATTTATGAAAATTAAAGACGCCTTCACTTTGTCAATCATTTTATTTGAAGATCTTATTATTGCAATATTCTTTGTTGAGTCAAAATTTACAGGCATTAATCCTGCTTCTGCTGAATCAAAAACGCCAAGAACACTCCTCATTTTTTCTAATAATTCATTCATAGGTCTAGTTGAGTAAATCTTTTGATCATCAAAGGTGTTTATTTTAATCGCCAAATATCTTTTTTTTTCTTTTAAGCTTGGCATAAGACCTTTTATCTTTTTTTGCATATTATTCACCAAGAAGACTCTTGCGCGTTTTCTTTTTCTCTTCCCAGTACTGAGGAAAGAAAAGTTGTTTATAAAGGTTGCGGGAGTATAAACAACTATTTATCTTCCATATTGAATTTAATTGTTTGAAAAAAAAATAATAAAAGAAAAAAATCATTTTCTTTTAACTTTCTTTATTGGTTTCAACGGCTTGCTAGCAACTTTACTTATAGGTTTAGTCTTAGCCTGCTCGAATTTTCTAGCCTCTTCAGCTTTTCTTATAGTTACTAACATTCTTTCGTTTCTAAGTCTCTTCTCTTTTCGTTCAGAATATTCTCTCCAGCCAAAGTAAACTACAATCAAAATCAACACAACAATAATTATCCACCAGAACCAATTAGAAGATTCTCCTAATTCAGTTTGTTCTTGAGATTCATTAAGCGGTTCAGTTTCATTTAAGTCAACCGCATTAGTTTGTTCTTCAACTACCCCCGTTCCTACACCCGCATTTGGAGCAGAAAATACTTCACTCGCAGTTATGGCAAAATAACTAAAACCTGGCGTACTTGCTCTAAAATAAGCAAAATCGTCATCTTCTTGATACATGTTTGTTTCAAGATCATTCCATCCACCATCAGCAAATCTTTGAAGAACTACTCTACTTGATTCAAAACCATTTTCAACAAGCCAACTTTTCTCTAGTTTAAACTCAATAGTTGCGCTAACAACATCTTCATTAGTCAGAACTTCTTTTTCTATACTAATATATTTGTATACATCCGCAGTTGGAGCTCCAACATCGGGAGTTGTTGTTTGTTCATTAACTATTAATCTAACATTGCTTAAAGCTTTATCAGAAACAAAACTTACACTTAAAACAGGACTTGCATCATCTGAAACAGTTGCAACATTTTCTTGATTTGCAACAACCATACTCCAAGTTTTATCAGCAAAACTTGTTCCCGTTCCTGCAGAATCACCGCCACTTGATCCAGATCCTCCAGATGGAGTTCTGGTGCACATCATAGTGTCAGTATCAGTTTCGTCTCCTCCCCCGTAACAAGTTCTCGTTCTCGTTCTTTCTCTCTCACTACTGTGACATAAACTCCAAGCAGACCATTCACCATAATCAGTAGTACAAGCAGAAGGAACTATACTAACATTATTTGTACTAATAGTTGTATTTTCATTTCCAGCATCATCATAACTTGTTACAACATAAGAATAATTTGTTCCTGTTGTCATGCCCGTATCCGTATATTCTGCTGATGTCGTTGTCCCTAACAATTCAGTGGATGCAGAAGTATTTAATGCACTAATATTTGTTGTTCTGAAAACACTATATGTTACTTGCAATTCTGCGTTTCCATCAACATCTTGAGACATTGCTGTCCAAGATAAACTAACTGCACCATTTGAACTTGTAGATGCAACTAATCCTGAAACCAATTCAGGAATTATTGTGTCATTTGCAGTTGCATTAAAACTATCAGACACCAGACTCTTGTTTTCATTTCCTGCAAAATCAAGAGAACTAATTGCATACCAATAAGTGGTTCCATTCGAAGAAGTATTATCCTCAAAAGAAGTTGAAGTTGTATTTGCTACTTCAGTCAAACTTGCTGCAGTTGTAATATTTGTTGAAGACCTATAAACTCTGTATGAATAAGCATTTGCATCCGCAGTCCATGCAACTTCTATATTTCCATCAGCATCAGAATCATTAACATTTGCAGCAACCAAAGTAGGAGTAGTTATTA
>PCYF01000018.1 GCA_002762915.1 Candidatus Woesearchaeota archaeon CG10_big_fil_rev_8_21_14_0_10_32_9 | reverse complement strand
CCCCATTTTTTTTAACATCAATGCAAGAAACGTTGAATCAATACCCCCAGAAAAAAGAAGACCTACCTTATTTGCATGCGAAACTCTTTTTTTTATAGAGTTAATCAACAATTTTTCTGTCTTTTCAACAAATTCTTCTTTAGATAATTTCAACTCTTTAACTTCAAAAAATTTTCTTTCTATTTCACTTAATTTCTTAGAATTAATATCATATTCAAGCAACAATCTAGGATTTAATTCTCTAATAAAAACTTCCTCCAAACCAGTGCTTTTTAACGCTTTTTTTTCTGATGCAAAAGCAAAAGAACCACTTACAGGATCATAATAATACCAAATCGGTTTCTCACCAATAATGTCTCTAGCCAACGTAACTAGTCCTGTTTGCTTATTCCATAACGCAAAAGCATAAACTCCATCAAGTTCATCAAGCGCTTTAACAATAGTTGAAGATCTCAACAAATGTTTTAATAATACTTGAGCATCATTCTTAGCATAATACTTATTTTCTGCATTCAATGCTTCCCAGTTATAAAGTTCACAGTTAGCAACAAAAGCACAAGTTTTCTCTAACAACGGCTGAGGAACAAAATCATTCAAAGCATGAAGACAATGCGCCAATACATTCTTTGAACCATACTGAATCTTCTGAGAAATCCTTAATTCAAAGTCATTAGCAAACCCGTATGTATCTCTTCCCCTATACCCTATTGACTCAAGTGCTTTTTCCGCCTCTGTAACCGCGTTGTCGAAGTTAAAGTACCCAATTATACCACACATACATGTAAATTAAGACTTTATGTATTAAAAATCTTGTGTTAATTACAACCCGAACTTGTTTTTTATCTTAGAAGACTTGTAAACTTCGGGAAGATGACCCTTATCGAACTTAATAATTTTAACACTTAAATTTCGCTTTAATAATTCCTCTTGTAAAGTATTATTAAAAGAATTCTGATCATATCCAATACAAATTATATTCGGTTTTAGCTTCTCAATAACTTTGAATTTATCTCCCTTATTACCAAGAACTGCTTTGTTTACAACATCTAATGAGTTAACTTGTCTTAAACGCTCCTTTTCATCGTGCAAAGGCAACTTTCCTTTGATTTTTAATACAGTTTCATCTCTTGCTACAACGACAAATAACTCATCCCCAAACTTCTTCGCCTCTTTAAATAAATGAATATGCCCTGGATGAACCACGTCAAACGTGCCGAAAACGAGAACCCTTTGCATAACTAAAAAGAAATTTCCCAAATTAAATACTTTTCTAAATTCTTAAGGAGACCATTTTATATCTATTTTTTTAACAAACATTCTAAAGCAACATCAAAAATCTGATTAAGTTTTTGATTGACATGCTTTGCATCAAATTGTGGATCCCATTTATCCTCTCCAAGAACATCAGAAACTACGAAAGCAGAAGCTATTTTTACTTTTCTAATCTGCGCAACTGTAAATAAAGCAGATGATTCCATCTCAACCGTTGCTACATTCTGTTTTTTATACCTCCGTATTTCTGCCTTTGTTTCTTTATAAGGAGCATCAATTGTCCATGATGTTGCTTTTTGAAATAAAATATTATTCTTTAGTAAATATTTTTCTAATCTTTTTGTAAGTTCTTTATCAGGATATGCAAATTTTCTATGAGAAATATAATGGGAACTTGTACCTTCATCTCTAATTGATTTTTCACACAAATAAGTTCCAAATTCCTTCAATCCTCCCGCCGAACCAATGTTCAAAAATTCTTTACCACCCAAAGCTATTAATTCTTCCAGAATAGTTACAGCGTGCGGTGAACCAATACCAGTCATGCAAATCACACCTACATCTTTATACTGATAAACTGTAATTAGTCTATTAAATTTTATTCTTTCTGGTTCGTATTTTCTTTTAAAATAATTAAGAATTTTCGGACAATATATAATAATATATTTTTTTGGAGCTTTGCTATAATCTTTCTTAAGATATTTTTTCCAATTAACATAATCTTGCGGATTAAAAAGAGCTTGTTCTAAATGCTTGTTTTGAAAATTTGGATAGCCCATATTTATTTCTCTTTTAAAAATTAATATTTTGAATGTTTATTAAGTTTTCTTTTCGTTTTTTGCCACCCTTTCTAATAATCATAATGACTACGATCATTTACAAAAGAAATACCGAGCGATTTTGCTCTTTCTATATTTTTAGGCTGCATAAAATATTCAGAAAGTCTTTTGAAATCATAATTTCTTGGTAATTGTGATTCTTTAAAAGTCAATAACGCTTCGTTTGTATCAGGATTTGCAATTTGAAAACCAACAGCAAAACCCATAGCAGTATTAATAGGATAAAATACAAAATCACTTTTTTCAACTGCTTTAAGAACACCTTGAATTTCTCTTGTAGTCATAGATGCATCAGTATAAGTGTCAATTGAAACTTCAAATGGTGCTCCGCTCATGTTTGGAGTAAAAGTTGATTGTTGAGTTCCATGAAGTTTCTTATCTATTCGCAATAATAATTCTAAATCTTTTATATTAACAGTTCTTAAAGTAGCCATATTTAAATAAAGAATGTTCAAATGATATAAAGTTTTTGTTTCGCCCCATCTATTTTTAACCCTTTCCATATTTAGCCGATTTTTTTATTGAGTTTAGTTTGTGTTCAGAATATTATTTTTTAAAAACAAGAATGACTCCGTAGGGTGTTAACTTAGAGGGATAATAAATTTTTTCTACCAATTTTAGAGATTCTTTTTCAAAAAGTTTAATTGTGTTTCTATAATCATATCCTTTATGGCTTCCTATAACTCTTTTTACTTTTTTCATTTTTCCTATTGAAGCAAAAAACATTTCTTTAGCTGAATGATTTGTTTTTCCTAAAATTAATAGTCTCCCTAATTCTTTTAAAAAGAAAAATAAACCAAATTCTACAGGGGCACCAACAAAAACATATCCTCCCTTATTTAACAGATTATTAATATTAACAATTGTTTTTTCTTCATCTTGTACATGCTCTAATGTTTCAAAAATAAATACGGAATCAAAGTTTTCCTTTAAATTTTCATTTATTTTTTCTCCAGATGAAGCGATTATTCTAAAATTTATTAAAGGACTTTCTTTTTTTATTAAAGATAAATTATGTTTTGCAATACTTAATAATTCTTCATCATATAAATCTGTAAAGTAAAAAGCACTGTTTTTTTTTGATTTTATGATGTCTTTAATTTGTGTAATAAAAAATAAATCATAAGAACCGAATTCAATTACTTTTTTAAAAGAGTTATATTTTTTTAATAGTTTTTTTGCTTTTGAAATTCTTAATAAATTAAAATAAGACCAAAATCTAGATTTTTTGTTTAAATACATGTTTTTTGTATAATCTGTGAATTTATATTTTTTCATAAATCATAGATTAAATTTAAATTATTATAAATTTTTTGTTTCTGAACTTAAACTAAATTGCAGCTAATCGCTGTTAAACTCTCCGTTAGGATTGATTTTTAGTGCAACGATGCCGAAGGCAAAAAATCAAAGTCGAATTTTCACATATATAATTTCGAGCAAAGCGAGTGTAAATGTCCGAAGGACTAAAGAGTTGGGGGCATTCTATCAAGCACGAAGTGTCATAAAGAACAAGATTTATTAAATAAAGGATGAATATCTTATTATAATGCAGTTTATAAAAGAATTTATCAAAAGAAAAGAAAACGAAATTATTAGCCAATCTAATAATGCAGTAAAAATATTGGATAAATATTGGAAGGATATTCTAAAGAATGATACTTATCTAATCTACGAAAGTAAATCTAACTTCTTACATCTTGTAAAAAAGGGCAATAAAGAAACTAAAGTTCCTTGGTATCTTTTTTTGGATTTTAAATTAAAATCAAACCTCAAGAATAATTTTGAGAAATTACGAACATATGAAGCCGGGATTGAGATTTACAATCAAAATTTTCTTATACAAAAAAAGAAAGAATATAAAGATTTGTTCAAAAAAGGAGATTTAACTTTAGATGATGATCAACAAACAGCAATTATTACTGATGATAAACACAATTTGGTAGTTGCAGGTGCTGGTTCTGGGAAAACAGAAGTTTTGATAACAAAAATCGCTTATTTGATAAAAAGGAAATCAGAGAAGGTAAAACCTGAGAGAATTCTTGCATTAGCTTTTCAAAATAAAGCGGCGAATGAAATTAAAGAGAGACTCAAAAAAAGATATGATGTTGATGTTGAAATAAGGACATTTCATTCTTTAGGTAAAAAAATAATTGAAGATGCTTCTAAGAAAAAACGTATTAAAGCACCTACTTTAAAACCTGAATGTTCAGAAGATTGGAAATATCAAAGATATGTTCAAAGGTTGTTCGAAAAAGAAATTTCTTCTAATGATAAATTACAAAATGATATAATTAGCTTTATGAAAAAATATGGCGATGAAGAAATTATTAAGCAGGAAGCTGATTTTGATAAAAAGGAAGAGTTTTACAATTATCAAAGAAGTTTAACTTATACTGCTTTAGATGGAACAAAGGTAAAAAGTGAAGCTGAACGAGAAATATTGAATTTCTTTTTGATGAATAAACTAAATGGTAAAGAAGTCAAAATTATTTACGAAAACCCTGCTGATTGGATGAAATATAAAAATGAAAATGGTGAGGAGATAACCCCGAAACCTGATTTTTATTTTCCAGATTTTGACATTTATCTTGAACATTGGGCAATTGGAAAAAATGGAAAAGTGCCAAAGTGGTTTAAAGGAGAAAATCCAACAAAAGAATATACTGATTCTATGAATTTAAAAAAAGAGAAATATAAATCAAATAAGAAAATTCTTTTTGAAACTTCACAGGCAGATTTTGAAAATAATGATTTTACAAAAAAACTATCACAAAGATTTTTAGAAGCACTGAAAATAAAAGAATCTGATAAACAATTCAATTTAGAGCCACTATCATATAAAGAATTGGTTGAAGCTGTTTGGGATTCAGCACAATTTGTAAAGCAAATCCCAATGAATATTTCAAGATTTATTGTTATTGGTAAGACTTATAGGTTATATCCAAAAGATATAGAAAAGAGACTTGAAAAAGAAAAGTGGTCTCCAAAGCAGTATTCTTTTGCAAAAATTGCCAATCAAATATATGAAATATATCAAAAGGAGTTTGAAAAAGGCAATTATATCGATTTTTCAGATATGATAAATGTTGCAGTTGATTTTCTAAAAGAAAACAAAGATTTCTACAAGAATAAATATGATTATATTTTGATAGATGAATATCAAGACATAAGCACACAAAGATATGAAATGATTAAAGAATTAATGGGTAAAAACTTAAAGTGTAAATTATTTTGTGTAGGCGATGATTGGCAAAGCATTATGGGATTTGCAGGTTCAAATCTTGATTTTTTCATAAATTTCGATAAATATTTTTCTCATCCTGCAAGAACTGATCTAACCAAAAATTACAGGAGCATTAAGTCTATTGTGGATGCAGGTGCTTGTATAATAAAGAACAATAAAGAAGGACAAATAAAGAAAAAAACGATTTCAAATAGAGATGAGTCAAAACCTATTCTTGTTTTCTCTTCAAAACACCAAAAGAAGTTTTTTGCTCAATATTATGAACAAATTGCTAAACATTGTCTTGATACAATCAAAGAATATCATACGACAAAAAATTATCCTTATGATAATTTTATGATATTGATGCGGATAGCAAATAAACAAAAATTAAGAAACTTCATTACTAGTTATGCAAATTCTTTAGGCATACCTATCTCAGAAAAAGCAGATAGACCAAATTGTGTTCATATAATGTCTGTTCACAAAAGTAAAGGACTTCAAGCAAGAGTTGTAATGGTTTTGAATGTTGATAAAGATTTGTATGGTTTTCCTTGTGAATTGGAGAATCCTGAAATATTTTTACCTGCAATAAAAAATAATGATGGACTTAGAAAACAAGAAGAAAGAAGATTATTTTATGTTGCAGTTACAAGAGCAAAAGAAGAAGTTATGATTTATACTCAAAAATGTTCTGAGAGTGAATTTATTACAGAGATAAAGGAATTTGTGAAAAGGGAAGAATTAGGATATTAGTCTCTTTTTTTATTGGGTGTAACTTTTTCCAAGTATTCTGAGGGATTATTTAAAATTCCTTCCACAGAAAAATCTTCTAGATCGAAAAACTTATTCATATCATCAACAAATTCAATATAATTATCTTTAGATTCAATAGAATCTTCTAAATCAAAAATCATTAGGAATTCTTTATAATTCTTGATGTTTGCATATTTTTTTATGAATCTAAAACAATCCACGCAGTAAAGATATTTTCTATCTTTTAACTCGCAATTACATCTTAAACATTTTTTAAATTTCTTTGAATCTTCTATAATCTTTTCAGATTTAGAAATGACTTTTTCCTTTTTATCTGAAGGCTTAAATTCTTTCTCTGATACCAGTTTATGAACAAGTTCTAAATCCACATTATGAGTTTTATCATATTCATCAGAAATTCTAAGTCCTGGAAAAAATGCTTTGTGCTTGTATAAGTAATTGCAAGGCAAACATCTTCCATTATGATTTATTTCTCTATTACATCTTTCACAGTTCATAATATCCAATAATTCCTTTTAAAATATAAATATTTCGACCGTAGGGAGTGTAAATGTGCGAAGCACCGCCCCCAACTCTTTTTTTGGTTCTTTTTCTAAAAGAACATCTAAAGTGAAAATTCGATTGAGTTTAAGCCCTGTTAAGCGAGGGTGAGGGCGTAGCCCGAAAGCGCAGCGTCCCCAAGCGGAACGAAGTGGAGCGCGGCGTATGACGCAACCCCGCATTTTATCTTAAAGAAAACACTAAACCATAAAGGTTATGTTTTTCATCAATTTTAGTCTCAACTTTTTTAACCAAATAAAATCCATTTTGAGCCACTATTCTTTCTATTTCTTCTGGAGAAATAGGATCTATTAAATTCATTAGTTTATCAGAATGTTCGTCCATTTCTTCGCTTTTAGGTTTTATGAATGGATATTCTTCAATAAAAATAATTATTCCATTTGAATTCAATAACTCTGCCCATCTTTCTATTGCTTCTTTTCTATTCTGTAAATAGAAAAACAAATTTGAAGAAATAATTGTTGCAAATTTATCAGAGTAAGAATTCAGGGTTTCAGCATCATCATTTGTTATAGGGAATTTAATATTTTTTCTTGCAATTTTAACCATTTCAGAAGAAAAATCATTGCCAGATATTTTGGAAAATTTTTTTGAAAGTAATTTCATTAGAAATCCTGTTCCACATGCTAAGTCTAAGATTGGTTCTTTAATTTGATTTGATAATAATTCTAGAATTTTTTCTTGAGCTTGATAATGTTTTGTTTCTGCCATATGTAAATCATAGTCTTTACAAGATTCATTCCAAAAATCTTTGATTTTTTCTGATTTATTCATATTTATTAAAACCTCATAAATTTAATGGCAGAATCTTTTGCAGGAGCGTAAAGAAAGAATTCTTTTTTAATTCCAAAGGGAATCACAATCAAATCTTTATCTTTCAAATTTTCACAATCTTTGACTAATTCTTCAAACAAATTTTTAGCTTCTTTTTTTGAAGCTGACTTTTCTGAAAGATGGGCAAATGGGACCAATATTAAATTATTTTTTGCTAAAGATCTGAATTTCTTTCCTGCTTTAGAAATAGTCTTTGAATTATCTTCTGGCTCAAAATGACAAAATACAACAAGTCCATTGTAGATGTTTTCTTTAAGATGTCCAAATTTTCCATTAAAGACTAATGTTTTCATAAAATTAAATAAAAAGTTGAAATATAAAAAGTTATCTTAAAAATGCGGGGTGAGTAATATGTCGCTTAACCCTTGTTATATTCGTCGAAGTGAAACTGAGACCTAAAATTTAGTGCAACGATGCCGAAGGCGAGAGCGCAGCGTGGTCGAGGGCTAAAAGCCCGAAGAAGTAAATTTGGAGTCCGTCAATAAATATAATTCTAATTCAAAAATT